>JAYUAM010000470.1:0-1668 GCA_043741295.1 Acidimicrobiia bacterium | reverse complement strand
GATGTTCGCCCCGACGATCAACAGCTACAAGCGGTTCCAGCTCGGCTCGTGGGCGCCCACCGCGGTCGCGTGGGGAACCGACAACCGCACGCTCGGCTTCCGCATCGTCGGGCACGGGAAGTCGATGCGCGTCGAGAGCCGCATCCCCGGCAGCGACATGAACAGCTACCACTCGTTCGCCGCCACGATCGCCGGTGGGCTGTACGGCATCGCCAACAAGATCGAACCGCCGGAGCCCTACGACGGCAACGGGTACTCGGCCGCCGACCTGACGCGCATACCGGCTTCCTTGCCCGAGGCGCTCGAGCTGTGGCGCGGCTCCGACATTGCCCGGCGGTGCTTCGGCGACGACGTTCATCACCACGTAGCCAACTTCGCCGAGCAGGAGTGGCTCGCCTTCAACCGCACCGTGTCCGACTGGGAACGCCGCCGCTACTTCGAGCGCATCTGACGCACGGGCGCGCCGCAGGGCCGGTAGCCGGGCGGTGACGACGGCACTGCTGCGGCCGATACGGTGAGCGAGGCGAAACGAGGGAGGACCCGTGCGGGTGCTGGTGCTGGCGAACGTGAACGATGCCGAGGTCGGGCTCGTCGGTCGCCGCTTCGAGGAACGGGGCGTGACGCTCGAACTGCTCGTGCGCGAGGACCACACCTCGTGGCCCGAGCTGGCGGGCTTCGACGCGCTCGTGTCGCTCGGGTCGGAGTGGTCGGTGTACTGGGACCACGTGGCCGCCCCGGTGCAGACCGAGGTCGGGTTCCTGCGCGCCGCCCACGACCGCGGCCTGCCGACCTTCGGCATCTGCTTCGGTAGCCAACTGCTGGCCGTGGCCCACAGTGGCTCGGTGCAGCGGGCGCCGGCATCCGAGATCGGCTGGTATGACGTGGCACCGGCTTCGGGCGCGTCGGCCACGCTCGCCGGGCCGTGGTTCCAGTGGCACGACGACCGCTGGACGCCGCCGCCGGGCGCCGAGCTGCTCGCGACGAGCGAGTTGGCGAACCAGGCCTTCCGGCTCGGACGCACGCTCGCCGTACAGTTCCACCCGGAGGTCACGCTCGACGTCATCACCCGCTGGGTGACCGAAGGCGGTGGGCCCGTGCTCGATGCGCGGGGCGTCGACCGGGACGCGTTCCTCGCCGACAGTGCATCGCGCATGGCCGAGGTGCAACCCCGTACCGACGCGCTCGTCGACTGGTTCCTGGAAGAGATCGCCGGGACCGCGTCGACGTCCGCATCGTCGACGTCGGCATCGGCTGGGTCATCGTCGTGAACAGCCTCGCTCCTGCCGAGGGCGATGTCGTGCGGTCGCTCCTGGTCGAGCGCACGCTGTTCCGCCCGGTGAAGCTCGGCAACACGTTCGAGCAGACGGTCGAACGGCTGGCGCAGTCGATCAAGCTCGGGGTCGTTCCCTCCGGCGAGCGGCTCCCTCCCGAGCGCGAGCTGGCGCGCCAGCTGAACGTCAGCCGCGTGACCCTGCGCGAAGCGATCAAGGCGTTGCAGGACGCCGGCTACGTGGAGAGCCGGCGCGGCCGCAACGGTGGTACGTTCGTGCTCTACGACGCCCGTCAACGTCGGGGCGGCAACGTGCGCCGGCTGCTGAAGACCATGGGCTCCGAGCTGAACGACATGCTCGACTACCGCCACGTGATCGAACCCGGTGCCGCCGAGCT
>JAYUAM010000469.1:0-4194 GCA_043741295.1 Acidimicrobiia bacterium | reverse complement strand
CGACGGCTCGCATCAGCGCTGAGCAACGCGCCCGCAGGTGTGACGGACGCGCCTGCCGAGGCGGCGTTCACACTGCTCAGAGCGAGCCTCGACATCGTTGTACGCGCGCTGGCTTGCCCGAGAGGATCCAACGCCGACGGGGCCGGAGCGCGTGCTGCGTGACGGCGCGCACCGACGACCGCGCCGCCGAGACTGCCGACCTCCCCGGACTGCGGGCCAAGCGCACCCAAGTCGAGGAACGCATCGCGGCCCTGGAAACCGAGCCGACACGCCACGGGTAACCGAGCCACGAGCCCGGCCGCAGGTGGTCGGTGCGACGAACCCGGCGACGCGCTCTGACGGCACCCGTGGGCCTGTCCCGCTCCGCCACCACGGGGTGGCCGTCACCCAGGCAACTCGGCAGGCGGCAGGCGCCACTCCGCGGTCAGTTCCTCGACCTCGGGGAGATGCTTGCGCTCGGAGCGTGGCTCGTACGAGGGCATGCGCCACCGACTGCCGCACCCCGGGGAGGGTTGCATCGGCATCCAGCGTGATCTCGCCGCCGTTCACGCTTGGACTCGCTTATGCACACGCTTTTACCTCTCCGCGCTTGAGCACTCCAGCCTAGTGGCGGGTCGATGCGGCGACGAACGTCGCGATATCGGCGATCTGCTGCGGGGTGAGCGAATCGCGGAAGGAGGGCATCGAGTCCGTGCCGCGGGTCACCGTCTCGATCACGTCAGAACGGCTGGGGTGCTCATCGTCCAGGTTTGGCCCGACTGCACCCGTGGTGCCCGCTGTGGCGAGCGTGTGGCAGCCGCCACAGACCGCGGTGAAGAGGGCCTTGGGATCAGGCGGGATGATCGGGGCGGTTGGCGGGGTCTGCACGGCGGCTATAACCCGCAGCACCGCGACGCGTCGCGGACCCCGTCGGCCGGGAGTTTCGACCAGGATCACCAGCCTGCCCTTGGTGAGGGTGAGCGACAGGCGCCGGCGGGCGTGGGGAGGTAGCGCGACGCGGGCCACGCGTGGCACGTTGCGAAACCCCGGGCGGCGCGCGAGCACCAAACGCACCTTGCGATCGGTCCGCAGGATGATCACCGTTCGACGCTGACGGCTCGCATTTCGGACCGTGATCTGCACGCGGCCGGCCGGTACCGTGCGGCGGGACAGCGAAGGTGAGCGGGACCCGACCACCAGGCGGATCGTCGCCGGGCCCGCAGCCGGGCCCGTAGCCGGCGTGCTCCCGGGAGGACCTGTGCTCGGTCCACCCGGAGTCGGCACCGGTGCCCCGCCCGGCGGCAGGGTTCCGCCGGTCGCCTGGACGACGTAGGCCGCGACGTCTGCGATCTGTTGCGGGGTGAGGGAGCTCTTGAAGGACGGCATTACGCCGGAGCCGCTCGTCACCATCGCGACAACTCGTTCGAGGGTTGGCTTGCGCGCGTCCAGACTGGGCCCGATCGTCCCCTTTGCGCCGGCGGCGGCAAGGGTGTGGCATGCCACGCATCCGGCCGAGGTGAAGACCCGAGATCCCGCCGCGGGGTCGCCCCCCTGCCCGGGCGCTCCGGTCGACCGCCACCACAGCAGGCCTGTGATCCCGATCACGAGCATCAGAGACACCAACGTGCCGACGACGAGCCGGAGCCGCATTCCTTCTCCTTCGTCTAACCGATCAGATCACCGAGCGCTGTCCGCGTCGGTTCGCAACTCATTCGCGGGGCTTCCGCGGAGTGGGCCGCTCCGCGAGTCCATGTCTGCCATCAGGTTGTTTATCCGGGGCCGTTGACCGAAGGCGTGGAATGGTGCGCTTCGATCAGGGACGACCCCGGACGCAGGTGCAGGAGCTACTTCACCACGAAACCTGCGAACTGCCCGGCCTTGTAATGACCTGGCACGTTGCAGATCAGCACGTACTTGCCCTTCTTCAGGGTCACCGTCAGCGACTTGGTCTTGCCGGGTCCGATCGACTGGATCGCGGAGATTTTGCCGGCCTCAGAGGCTCGGCCGTTCTTGACCGGGAGGGCGCCGGGCGCCTTGTTGGTCTTGATCACGATGAGCTCGTGAGCCATCTTTCCCTTGTTTGCGACCGCGAAGGTCACCTTCCCCGCCGACGCGCTCTTGGCCGACGGCACGAGCGTGAACTCCTTGAGGGTCACCCTGACCTTCGAGGCCGCGGTGCTCTGCTGCGACCCGGCCAGGCCGATCGAGACGCTGGCGGCTAAAACGGTCAGAGCTGTTCCTGCAGTTGCAACCATCAGGCGAATATTCCTCACGTGGTCTCCTTATCGGTCGTTGTCCGTCGACATTAGTTAGAGCGGCGCTGCCTCCCATCCGGGTCCGTGCTGACCCCGCCTGCGGGTTTTCCTCCCTCCGTGCCGGATCCGGTGACGCGCAGCCGTTGCAGTGTAATGGTCTCCTCGAGGCCCTCACGCAGCGACGCCGCCGCCGCCGGGTGGGTCCGGTCGAGCTCGGCGGCGATGGCGGTGAGCCTGTTGAGCGCGCCGGCGTGATCGTCGAGTGCCCACGGCGCTCGCAGACGCCTCTTCAGCGCGGGAGGCGGGTCGAAGAGCACCCACGCCTGGCCGAGCGTCGCCGCGGCGACACCTACGTAGACAAGGAGGCGGTGGACTCGGTGAGGATCGATGAGTCCCGTCGCCGGGTCAATCGCGGCTGGATTGGCTGGGCCGACCGGTCGGGTATGCCATTACGTAAGACGATCATCAACACCGGAGCGTCGAGAAGCGCGATGAGGTTGCCTGCGGTGAACGCTGTACGTTTGTGGTTTCGTCGAGCCGGCCGAGGAACCACAGCGCCCTGATGAGGACGGCGACCGGGTCCATGCGTCGCGTGCGATGGTAGGCGCCAACCGCGACCCATCCCGCCCCTGTGAACGGGGTCGCGGCGTTCGCGGGCCTCGCGTGCCTCGTCGGCCTTCTGATCGGGGCGGGGTTGTGGGCCCTGGGGTCTCACGCCCAGAACTACCATCAGTCCTCGACTGGGAAGAAGACGGTGTTGACGTCGATCGCCACGGCCCTCTTGGTGGGTGGGGCGGTCGGGATCATCAACTTCTTCCTCGCGACCGGCGGCGGCATCAAATGACAGGCCGCACACCCACACGTCGCGTTGTCGCCACCGCCGCGGCCGGTGTGGCGGTGTTCCTCGTGGGGTGGGCGGTCGGCCACCGGCCCTCGAATCCCACCGTCACCCCGTTCCCTGCGGCTGTGGCGCCAGTGACGGCTGGCGTCGCCGTCGAGGCCGGTGACACGGTTCGGTCGCGGGCGGGTGTGGTCGCGGCGGCGCGCCGCGCCACCCAACTGCTTTCGGCCCCGGCGGTCCTTGACACCCCGGCCCGCTCCGCGGTGTTCGCGGCAGTGGTGGTGCCGGACGCGGCCCGCAGGTTTGAGGCGCGCTACCGGCGGGACCTGCCGACCCTTCGCCGGAGCCTCGGCGTCGCGGCGCGCGGCCCGGTGCCTGGGGGCGTGGTGATGCGGTCGGTGAGCCTCGGCCACCACCTGGCCTCCTACTCGCGTGACCGCGCCCGCGTCGGGTTGTGGACGGTGCTCGTCCTGGGAAACGGTGTGCGGGTACCTCCGCGGGCTGTGTGGCGGGCGGCGGAGGTCACACTCGCCTGGACGCCGGCGGGGTGGCGGGTCACCGACCTCACAGACACGCAGGGCCCGACGCCCGCGCTGCTGGGCTCCCCCTCCCCCGCCGGGGTGTTCGCCGACGGCCAGGCCGGATACCAGCCGCATGAGCCGTAACCACCGCACGGCGGGCCTGCTCGCCTCCGCCGTCGCCGTCGCGGCCGCTGGGTTGTTCCCGGCGCGGGCGGGGGCGGTTGGGGTGTGTGACGTGCCGCTCATCGGGTCGGTGTGTGATGCGGTCGGCGGGGCGGCGGGCGGGGCGGCGGGGGCTGTTGCGGATGGGGCGCTTGTTGCGTTGACGGGGTGGGTGTGTCTCGCGTCAAGGATGTTGGCAGGGTCGTAAAGTCGGGTTCCTGAGAAGGGAGCTACACGATGGGACGACCGTCTGCGATACCGACTGAGGAGAAGTTGCGTCTCGTGTTGTCGGTGATCAGTGGTGAGATGACGATTGCTCAGGCCGCCCGCCATGGGAAGGTCTCGGAGCAGTCTGTGAGTCGTTGGAAGCAGCAGTTCTTGTCGGGGGCGAAGGATGGCCTCGCCGAGGGCGGCCGAAGCGGGATCAACGATCCGC
>JAYUAM010000468.1:0-4195 GCA_043741295.1 Acidimicrobiia bacterium | reverse complement strand
GCTGGTTGCGCGTCGTGTCGGTCCCGGCCACGAGCACGGCTTCGGCCATCGAGAGCAACTCCTCGCTCGACAAGCGGTCGCCCGCTTCCTCGGCGGCGATGAGGTCGGACAGCAGGTCGTCGCGCGGGGCAGCCCGACGCTCGACGATGAGCGCGCCGAGGTAGTCGTCGAGCGCGGCGCGCGCGGCGACGATGCGCGGCAGATCGTTGGCGAGATCCATGTTGAAGATGCGCAACAGGTCGGTGGCCCAGACGGAGAACAGCTTCCAGTCGTCCTTCGGTGCGCCGAGCAACTCGCAGATGATCGGGATCGGGTACGGCTCGCAGACCGCGTCGACGAACTCGCAGCGGCCGGCGGGCGCCACGGCGTCGACGAGCTCGTCCACCACTTGGCGCATGAACGGGCGCAACCGGTCGGCGGCCTTCGGCGTGAAGGCCGGGGCGACGAGCCGGCGCAACCGCCCGTGGGCGTCGCCCTCGGTGGCGAGTATCGACGGTCGACCGCTGAGCTGCTCGGCCTGTGCAGGGTCGAGCCCAGCGAGCGTGGGGATGTGGGCGAGCGCCGAATGGAACCGTCGGTCGCGCAGGATGCCGACCGAGTCGGCGTACGTGAGGACGTTGAACCCGAAGAGCGTGCGGGCGAGGAACGGGTGCTTCGCGCGGGCCGCGGCGATGATCCCGTGCCATTCCTGCCGCGTGAACTCCCGGGTCTCCGGGTCGATCTGGAACAGGTCGAGGTCGGTCGCCAGCGTCGCCATGTCCCCATCAGACCACGCGCGGCCGGCCGGCCGACAGGCCCCGCTCGGCGTCGCGAGCGATCTTTGACGCGATGGCCCCAGGCGTGGCAGCTATCGCGTCAACCTTCGAGAATGGTTGGCCAATCAGCCGGGTCGGCAGACACGGCACGCCAGGGACGGGCGACTCTGTCGCACCCATCCGATAGAACCTCTGCGTGGTCATGATCCAGTGCGGCAACTGCGCGGGTGCGCACCCCTCGGTCGCCGAGGTGCGGGCTTGCCACGCCCTCGGGCCGCGGGCCGGGGCGTCGACCCCCGAGCAGGAGGGCCTGTTCGACCCGGGCTCCTCGTTCGACGACGGGCCCGCAGACGTTCTTGGGGCCGATCCGTCGTCAGCCACGTCGGCGGCGCAGACCCGCAGCAACGCCCGGTCGACCGGCGGCCGTAGCGAACCGCGGGCGACGACGGCGGGGCAGTCGCCGTCGCGCGGTACCCGGTCCGCCGGCGCGCCGGCATCACCCCGCCTCGGGTTGACGGATTCCGGCGCACGGGCGCCGGCGCCAGCGGCGAAGGTGCCGAGCAGGCCGATCACCCGCCCGCTGCCCCCACCGGCCGACGGGTGGGGTGGGCCGCCCGAGCTCGCGCGCTGGTGCGTGGTCACGCCCGGGCAGGCAGCGCCGGACGCGTGGGGTGATGCCGAGCGGATAGCCGTCAGCACCGCGCCACTCCGCACGGGCGCGGCCGGAGCCGACGACCTCGCCGATCTGCTCGCCAGCCGCTTCGCGGCGCGCCAACGCGTCGTCATCGAGCTCGACACGGCGGCCGAGGAACCGGTGTCGCACGAGCCGAGCGACCCGTGGGAACTCTCGGCCACCTTCACCTTCACCGCCGAACGGCTCTGGCACCTGGTGTGGGCCAACAGCGTCGACGCACGCGATCCGGTGACGCCGCGCTGGCACTGGGCCGAGGTCGCCGTGGCCATCGGTGCGGGAGCCCGTGCCGCGCCGGCCACCGACCCGCCGGTGGGCGACATCCTCGGCCCCGACGGCCAGCCGATGTGGTGCGACGGTGGCCCGGTCGCCGAGCCACCGCTCGGGCTGACCGCGCCGCTCGTGCACCGCACCGCGCTCGAACGCGGCAGCCTCACGCCGCTACGTCGGGCCGAGTGCACGGCCGACCTCGCTCCCGACCAGCTCGCTGCCGTGGTCCACCCCGGCGGCCCGGCGCGCATCATCGCCCCGGCCGGGTCGGGCAAGACGCGCGTGCTCACCGAACGGGCGCGCCACCTGCTCCGCGGTTGGGGGGTACCGCCCTCCGCGCTCACGCTCGTGGCGTTCAACGTGCGCGCCGCCGACGAGATGCGCGAGCGCACGAGCGACCTGCCCGGCCTGCAGGTGCGCACGCTCAACTCGCTCGCCCTCTCGATCGTCAACGGGCGCCGCCGCGTGACGACGATCGACGAGCGTGAGGTGCGCCGCATCCTCGATTCGCTCGTCACGTTCCCGCGCAAGGCGAACACCGATCCGGCGTCGGCCTGGATCGACGCGCTGGCGATGGCCCGCCTCGCCCTCGTGCCCCCGCACGAGGTGGAGTCGCGCTTCGACGGTGAGGTACCTGGGTTCGCCGACGTCTTCGCGCGCTACCGGGCGATCCTCGCCGACCGCGGTCAGGTCGACTTCGACGAGCAGATCGTCGCCGCCATCACGTTGCTGCTCACCGATGCCGGAGCCCGCCAGCAGGCCCAGCTCGGGGCGCGGTTACTCCTGGTCGATGAGTTCCAGGACCTCGCCCCCGCCCACCTGCTGCTGCTCCGGCTTCTGGCCTCGCCCGACCTGGCGTTGTTCGCGGTCGGCGACGACGACCAGACGATCTACGGCCACACCGGCGCCACACCCGAGTGGCTCATCGATTTCGCCCGGTTGTTCCCGGGCGCCGGCGAGCACCCGCTCGAGGTCAACTACCGCTGCCCGGCCTCGGTCGTGCAGGCGGCCGACCTGCTCCTGTCGCACAACCGCCGCCGCGTACCGAAGGTGATCCGGCCATCGCCGACCCGCACCGACACCGACGACGGCGCGCTCGTCATCGTCGCCGACGACGATGCCACGGCGGCCACGACTCGAGCCGTCACCGAGGCCATCGCCGCTGGCGCCGCGCCGAGCGAGGTCGCCGTGCTCACGCGCGTGAACGCCTCGCTCGCGGCCGCCCAGGTGTCGCTGCGTCATCATCAGGTGCCGGTGCGCTCGGCCGTCGGGCCGAGCTACCTCGAACGTACGGGTGTGCGCGTCGCGTTGGCCTGGCTGCGCCTGGCGTTGGCGCCCGACCAGCTCCGCGCCGCCGACATCACGGCGGCCGTCCGGCGGCCGTCGCGCGGTCTCTCACCGCGCCTCGTCGACTGGATGGCCGGATGCTCGAACCGGGCCGCCCTGTCACGCCTCGCCGCCCGGCTGAACGACGAGCGCGACAGCGACAAGGTGTCGGCCTTCGTGGCCGACGTCGAGCTTCTGGCCGCGAAGGCCGCACGGGGCGGCACGACGGCCGACCTTCTGGCGCTCGTGCGCACGCGCATCGGCCTCGACGACGCGCTGGCCAAGCTCGACCGGTCCCGAGGCGACGCGCAGTCGACCCACACCGACGACATCGACGCGCTGTGGGCGCTGGCCCGCCTCCACCCCGAGCCCGCCACGTTCGCCACGTGGCTGCACGACGAGCTGAGCGCACCGCCCGACCCCAACGGCGTCACCCTGGCCACGATCCACAAGGTGAAGGGCCGGGAGTGGCCGCACGTGGTGCTGCACGACGTGCGCGACGGGCTGATCCCCCATCGGCTGGCCGACGACCGCAGCGAGGAGCGACGCGTGTTCCACGTCGGGCTCACCCGCTGCTCGCAACGGGTCACCATCGTCGCCGACCCCGAACGCACGTCCCCGTTCCTCGACGAGCTTGCGACGCGGGCCAGCGCCCGGCCGGCGATCGTGTCGTCGCCGACCCCCTCGCGTGAACGGTCGGCCCGCTCGGGAGCTGGGCGTGGCGCGCCCAGCCCGGTGAATGACGGCCCGCTTCACCAGGCGTTGAAGGCCTGGCGGCTCGAGCGGGCGAAGGCCGATGGCGTGCCGGCGTACGTCGTGTTCACCAACGTGACGCTCGACGCGTTGGCCGAGCGTGCGCCCACCACACTCGACGGCCTGAACGCGATACCGGGCATCGGCCCGGCCAAGCGTGAACGCTACGGCCAAGCGGTCGTCGACCTCATCGCCACGATGACGTGAACCCCGACGCAGGACGACGAGGCGCTCGTCCGGGCTCAGTTCAGACGAGTGCCGGAGTCTGGCTGGCGTTGTCGGCGTGAAGGACCGGCGGCGTCTCGGGCCACCCCGTGCGCCCGCCCCGCAGCGCGACCAGCCAGAGGACCAGAATGAGGTTGGTGAGCAGCAGCACCGGTACGGCGTACTCCACGGCCCG
>JAYUAM010000467.1:0-1674 GCA_043741295.1 Acidimicrobiia bacterium | reverse complement strand
TGTGCGGCAGCCCGGGCGCGAGATGGTGCTCGACCTGGTGGTGCAGGCCGCCCATCAGCCAGGCGACGGGCCGACCGAGCACGCCGCGGAACCTGACGTTGGCGGTCGTGCGCATCTGGTGAGCCACGAACTCGGTGCCCTGGCGGGCGGTCGACGGCACGGCGAACGCCGTCGCATCGACGCAGTGGGCGAGCTGGAAGAACACCGCGAGCACGAAGCCCACGAGCCACGACGATGCGAAGTAGAAGGCGAGCACGCTCCACCAGCGGTGGAACGCGAACGGGAGCGCAACGGCCCAACCGAGGTGGATCACCTTGCCGAGGACCATCAGACCGACGTCTCGCCAGCGTGGGCGTCGACGCAGCTTCTGGCTCCCGATCTTGCCACCGAGCACCGTGACGAGGTCGGAGAACAGCACCCACTGGACGGTGAGGAACCCGTACAACGCCCAGATGTAGATGTGCTGGTAGCGGTGCCACCACTTCCACGGCTGCCCGGGGGCGAGGCGGGCGAACGGCATCTGCTCGATGTCGGTGTCGACGCCGACCACGTTGGTGTTGCCGTGATGGATGACGTTGTGCTTCTGTCGCCACAGCCACGAGCTGGCACCGAGCACGTCGGCGCTGTAGCCGAGCGTGCGGTTGAGCCGCTGCGAGGCGAAGAATGCCCCGTGGTTGGCGTCGTGCATCACGCTCGTACCGGTGGCGATGAGCGCGACGACGAGCACGGCGGCGAGCGGCAGTGCGAGCAGCGGTCCGTGGGCGAAGAAGACCAGACCGACGTAGCTCGCCACGGCGAGTGCGAGGACGGCTGCCGCCTTCGCCCGCAGCCGGCGGGTCGCACGGACCAGCTCGGCGGACGTCGGGCGACACGACGCGAGGTCGTCGAGCGTGAGTGTGGCGGCCCGGTCGTCGAGGCTGTCCTCGACGACGGTAGCGGCGCTCACCGCCCGACCCGAGCCGGCTGCGCGGGTCCGGCCGGGCCGAGGAGCAGGGCGTGGCAGGGGTCGCACAGCCACCACATCGGGGGGCCGTCGCCGACATCCGCGGCCTCGCAAGGAAACGTCACGATGCAGCGCCAGCAGCGGCGGCTGGCTACTTCACCGGCGGTCGGTTCTCCTTCTTCTCCTTCTTCGCGTCGCGCTTCTCCTTGAGGGTCTTGCCCTGTTTCTTGCCGGCGGGCTTCTGTGGGGACTTCTCGGGCATGTTCCGCTCCTTGGGAGTTGACGATGTCGCTTGGTGTGGTGTTGCGAGGGGTGCTGTCGATGTTAGGCGTCACGCGGTTCGGCCCGTCGCTCGTGCGCTGGCCAGCTCGTCGCATCGCCAGCACGAGCCGGCGGCCCCGGTGGCTTCCAGGTGAACGTTGACCGACGACGGCCACACGATGCTCTGGGTGTCGTCGTCGAGCCGTACGCCGATCTCGTTGAGTCGGTGCATCCGCGCGGTGACGGCGGTGATCACGCCCCGGCGGGCGGGACGGCGGGTGGTGAGCGGGTGGTGCACGAACACGACGTCACCGACGAGCAGACTGTTCCAGTCGACGCGGCTCATCGGACGCACGCTTCCGGCGACCGGCGTTGCTGGGGCATACGAACTCCTCTGGACCAGGCTCAGAAGAGGCGTCGGGCCTTCAGGCCGGAATGAGTGATCCGGTCCAACGAGGCGTCCCAACCAA
>JAYUAM010000466.1:0-1675 GCA_043741295.1 Acidimicrobiia bacterium | reverse complement strand
ATCGTCGAACCGCCCACGGCGCGGGCCGGCTCGGTGGCGATGCCGAAGCGGGCGGCGAGGGCGAGCACCTCGGCGTGGTCGGCGTTGACGAACTCGGCGCCGCCCTCGGCATGCTGCGCGGCGACGAACGGCTCTCGCCGGCTCCACACCCGTCCGCCGACCCGGTCACGCGCTTCGAGCACCGTGACGTCGTGCCCGCCCGCAACCAGGACGTCGGCGCACGACAACCCGGCCAAGCCGCCACCGACGACGACGATGCGCGTCACGTCGGCTCCGTCCTGGTCACGGACCGAGCGTACGCGCGGAGGATACGAACCGGCTCCCGGCATTCTCGGCACCGATCGTCGCGTTTTACGCAACAATCGGTGCCGGGAGGCGTGGCGTACCGTCGTCGGGACCAGTGTCGCCAGGCGAGCCGGGGACTGACGGCACCAGCATCTCCGGCGCGAACCCCGGCGGTATCGGCGAGACTCGACAGATGTCGTCCGAACGAGTTGCACCCGCACCTGCAGCCGAGCCGCCTGACGAAGCGGGTGACAGGGTGACGCGGGAGGTCACCGTCCGCGTGGCGGCCCGTCGGGGTGTTCTCGACGTCCTGCCGTTGTGCGTGCCGGCTGTTCCGTTCGGGCTGGTGATCGGTCTCGCCGTCGCCGATTCGCACCGCATCCCCGACGTAGTCGGATGGTCGAGCGCCTGGCTCATGTTCGCCGGCGCTTCGCAGCTGAGCGCCATCACCCTGCTCGCCGCCGGCGCGCCGGCCGTCTCGGCCATCGTCGCCGCGGTGGTCATCAACGTGCGTCACCTGATGTACTCGGCGGCCCTCGTCCCGCGCTTTCGCAACCAGCCGCGATGGTTCCGCATCCTCGGCCCGTACCTCCTCATCGACCAGATCTTCGCGGTGTCGTTCAGCCGCAAGGACGAGTCCCCGGACCGTTGGCGGGCGCACTACCTCGCCGCCGGGTCGACGATGTGGGTCATCTGGCAGCTCTCGGTCGCCGCCGGCCTCGTGCTGGGACCGATCCTTCCGAAGTCGCTCGATCTGAGCTTCATCGCCCCAGCCCTGTTCCTGTCACTGCTCGTCCCGTCGCTCGCCAGGCGTCCAGCCGTCGTCGGCGTTCTGGCCGCCGTCGTCGTGACTGCGGGGTTGGCGTCGCTGCCGAATCGGGGCGGCATGTTGATCGGCGCCGTGGCCGGTGTGGCGGCCGCCACTGTGGCCGACCGCTTGTCCGCGCGGAGATCTGACCCGACGACGGTCCAGGGGGTGGACGGGTGATCGCGCTGCTCGTGTTCGTCGTCGCCGGGCTCGCCGTCTACGCCTGCCGCAGCGTGTTCATCCTGGTGATCGGCGATCGACACCTGCCGGCCCAGGTCGAACGGTCCCTCAGCTTCGTCGGCGCGGTCGTGCTCGCCGCGCTGGTCACGTCGTACCTGACGGCCGATCGCGGAGCCGGCGCCTTTGCCCGCGATCTTCCGGCCGTGCTCGGCACGGTCGTCGGCATCGTCGTCGCCCGCTGGCGCCGCACGTTCCTGTCCGCTTTCGTCGCCGCCGTCGCGACCTACTGGATCACCGCCGCTGTCACCTGACCGCCAAGCACTGTGCGTCGGGCTGGTGGGACGGGGGCACCAATGGCCGGGACAGGCCCCGGGCGGTCCCGGTAGAATCGGCTTCCTATGC
>JAYUAM010000465.1:0-1676 GCA_043741295.1 Acidimicrobiia bacterium | reverse complement strand
ACGACCATGCCGAGCAGCTTCGCCAGATACGCACCGGCTGCGATCACGAGCAGGGTCGACCAGCTCACGACGCACCATCGGTTCCATCGACGGGCAGGGTCCCGTCGACCGGCTCGAGCGACGCCGGGCGCGATCGCAGGCCGACAAGTGTCGCCAACGCGGCGACGAGGATCGGCAGCCCGGCCGGCA
The DNA here is from genome assembly GCA_043741295.1 of Acidimicrobiia bacterium. Lineage (GTDB taxonomy): Bacteria > Actinomycetota > Acidimicrobiia > Acidimicrobiales > Ilumatobacteraceae > JAYUAM01. The sequence goes on along the minus strand of JAYUAM010000465.1, from coordinate 1,487 downwards.
GCACGGGCACGAGCACGAGCACCGCAAGCGCACCGAACAGCGCGGCGGAACGTCCGCCGGGCTTGCGCAGGTGGGGGCCGAGGAGGGCCAGGAACCCGGCCGGGAACGCGGCGTCGAGCCCGAGCACCTTGGGGTCGCCGAGGGCCCTGCCGGCGACCGCGCCGACGAGCGTGCCGAGGTTCCAAAAGAGGTACACCCCGAGGCCGGTGGCCCAGAACGCCCGCTCCTGGTTGCGGCGGTCGGGTTGGGCGGCGGCCATCGCCGTCGACTCGTCGATCGTCAACTGGGCGGCCACCAGACGTCGCCCGAGCGAACCGGTGACCACGCGCGAGATGGCCAGCCCGTAGACGCCGTTACGGGCCGCGAGCAGTAGCGCACTGCCGACCGCGGCGATCGGCGAACCGCCCGCGCTCACGATGCCGACGGCGGCGAACTGCGAGGCTCCGGTGAATACCAACAGGCTCATCGCGCACGCCTGCACCCACGACAGGCCGGCGGCCACGGCGAGCACCCCGAACGACACGCCGAACACGCCCACGGCTGCGCTCAGGGTCAGCGACGCGACGAGCGGGCCACGCGAGCCGCTCTCGGGACCGCCGGGTTCGACATCGTGCGCGTCGGGTGGGTTCACTCCCCCGAGCCGAGCCACACCACGGCGAGCGGCGGCAGCGTGATCGTCGCCGACGCGGTCTGGCCGTGCCACGGCAGCTTCTCGGCGAGGACCTCGCCGACGCCGCCGTAGCCGGTGCCGCCGAACCGCTGATCGTCGGTGTTCAGCAGCACCTGCCACGTGCCGGCCCACGGCAAGCCGAACGTGTAAGCCTCGCGCGGCACCGGCGTGAAGTTGGCGAGGCACGCGACGACGTGGCGGCTGTCGGCGGACCAGCGAAGGAAGCCGTACACCGAGTTCGCGGCGTCGTCGGCATCGAGCCACTGGAACCCGCCGGGTTCGTGGCTGCGCTCGTAGATCGCCGGACTCTCGGCAACCACGGCGTTGGCGGTGCGCACCAGTTGTTGCACCCCGCGGTGCTGCTCGCCCTCGAGCGCCGCCCAGTCGACACCGTCGTCCAGGCTCCACTCACGCCACTGGCCGATCTCGCAGCCCATGAACACGAGCGGCGCCCCCGGATAGGCCCACATCCACCCGAAGAGCGAACGAAGGCTGGCGAACTTCTGCCACTCGTCGCCGGCCATCTTGTTGACGAGCGAGCCCTTGCCGTGGACGACCTCGTCGTGCGACAACGGCATCAGGTAGTTTTCCGTAAATGCATAGAGCATGCGGAAGGTGAGCTGATCGTGATGATATTTGCGATGGACCGGCTCATGCTCCAGGTAGTGGAGTGTGTCGTGCATCCAGCCCATGTCCCACTTGTAGCCGAAACCTAGTCCGCCGGTGTAGATGGGGCGCGAGACGCCAGGCCAGGCGGTCGATTCCTCGGCAATCGTGATGGTGTCGGGATACTCGCCGTAAACTCGTTCGTTCAGGC
>JAYUAM010000464.1:0-4207 GCA_043741295.1 Acidimicrobiia bacterium | reverse complement strand
CCTTTGCCGCGGAACGGGTGAGCACCGTTCTTCTCGAAGCCCCATCCGGCGTCGAGCTTCTCCAGCGAGGCGAACGTCATCGACTTCACCGCGCCCTTGCCGTTCGTCGTGCGGTCGACCGTGTCGTCGTGCAGGGCGACGATGACGCCGTCGGCCGTCGACTGCACGTCGAGGTCGATCACCTCGCTGCCGAGCGGCACCGAGTGCTCGTAGGCGTAGAGCGTGTCCTCCGGGAACTCGCCGTCGCCGCCACCGTGGGCGATCACCAGCGTGCGACCCGTGCGGAACGGGTTCGGCCGGTCGATCCCGTCGGGCACCTGCCCAAACGCCGTGGTCGTCGAGCCCGGTGCCGAGGACGCCGGCGACGGCAAACGCGGCGTCGACGAGGGCGGTGACGATGCACCGCTCGTCGCGGCGGCCGAAGGGGATGTCGAGTCGGACCGGGTCGACGCGCACGCGGACACGAGCAGGAGGATCACAAGGGTCGCCCCCGTCGCCCGCCTTCGCTTCCGTCGGACGCTCCCCGAGCTTGCGCGCACAATCAGACGATACGCCAGGGACGCGTCCCCCTCAGTGCGGTCAGCCGTTGGGCGGGGCGAGGTTGCGCATCGTGACGAGGCCGGTCGCGCACAGGCGCTCCACCCCGTCGCGCACGCTGATCACGTCGACCGCGCCGATCGACTGCTGCTTGCCCGACTGCACGACCCGACCACGGGCGATGAGGTGTTCGCCGGCCGCGGGGGCCAGGAACTTGATCGTGTGATCGGCCGTCGTCGTACCCCACGTCGGCGGCAGCATCGTGTAGCACGCCCCGCCACCGGCGAGGTCTGCGAGCATGCCGACGATGCCGGCGTGGGCGATGCCGTCGGTAACGCACAGCTCGGCCCGCAGGGGCATCTTCACCTCGAGCCGGCCGAGACCGATGTTCGTGACCTCGACCCCCGTGAACCTCACGACGGGCATCTCCATCAAGAACTCACGAATTGCGTCGGTGGTGCCTGCCTCCATGGGAGCCACAGTAGGCGACGGCCCCGGTTCGCGGTGCCGTCAGCGCTGGCAGCGACGACAGAAATAGGTCGAGCGCCCGCCCGACGGAACTCGCGTGATCTCCCGGCCGCACCGGTGGCACAATTCACCCTCACGGTCGTAGACGTGGTGGTTGGCCTGGTAGCCGCCCGACAGGCCGCCGAGATCGACGTACTGGGCGTCACGCAGCGTGCTGCCGCGTGCCTCGATGGCCGCGCCGAGTATCCGCTGCATCTCAGTGTGCAACCGTCCGACCTCGGCCGTGGTGAGCCCCGACCCGGCCCGGTCGTGACGCACGCGGGCGGCGAACGCGATCTCATCGGCGTAGATGTTGCCGATGCCGGCGACGACGCGCTGGTCGGTGAGCAGCGCCTTCAGCTGGCGGCTGCGAGCGCGGATGATCGCCGCGAACGCCTTCCGGTCGATGTCGAGGGGCTCGGGCCCGAGGGCGGCGAGGTCGGGGGCATCACGCCCGAGCTGGTCGGGGTCGATCACCGCCACCTCGCCGAAGGTGCGCGGGTCGACGAAGCGCAGCTCACGCCCGTCGTCGAGCACGAGACGGACGTGGGTGTGCACGGCGAGCGGCGTCGACGCGGGTCCGACCAGGAGCTGACCGCTCATGCGGAGATGGACGAGCACCTGGTTGCCGTCGTCGAGGTCGACGAGGAGGTACTTGCCCCGACGACCGGTGCCGGTGATCGTGCGCCCGATCAGCCCGGTCCGCACCGCGGTGGCCGAGGTGCGACGCACCGTGCGCGCACCGGTAACGATGACCTCGTCGATGCGGCGGCCGCGCACGAGGCGATCGAGATCGCGCCGCACGGTCTCCACCTCGGGCATCTCGGGCATTCGTGGCTCGCTCCGGCTCGTTCGACGAGGATCGGGCCGTCAGGCGCCGTCGTGCTCGGCGGCGAGCCGAAGGCAGGCCACGCGCGCGGCGGCCTGTTCGGCCTGCTTCTTCGACCGGCCCTCGCCGGTGCCCCACAGGCGCCCGACGATCATCACATCGGCCTCGAACCGGCGGGCGTGGTCGGGCCCGTCGTGACGGCTGATGTACGAGGGTGCCGTCTCGAACAGCCGGGCGGCCAGCTCCTGGAGCGCGGTCTTGTGGTCGAGCCCACCGAGGCGGCTGGCGGCGTCGTCGAGCCGGGGCTCGAGCAGCCGGGCGACGAGCTCGCGGGCCTTCTCCGGCCCACCGTCGAGATACACGGCGCCGAACACGGCTTCGAGCGCGTCGGACAGGATCGACGGCTTTCGCCGCCCGCCGGCCGCCGCTTCGCCCTTTCCGAGGAGCAGTTCGTCCCCGAGCGAGAGGGTGTCGGCCAGCTGCGCCAACGCACCGGCGTTCACCACCGCCTTGCGCAGGTCGGTGAGCTTGCCTTCGGACAGGTCGACGTGGCGGCGGTAGACGAGGTCGGCGACCACCCAGCCGAGCACGGCGTCGCCCAGGAACTCGAGCCGCTCGTTCGACTCGTTGCCAGGGAACTCGGAGCACCACGACCGGTGCGCGAGCGCCTGACGAAGCAGTCCCACGTCCGTGAACGTGTAGCCGAGACGCTCAGCGAGAGCGTCGAGATCAGGGGACGTCCGCAATCCCCACTCCTTCCCGTTTGGCGTAACCCAGTCGTCGATCGACCGGGACCTCACGTGCTCGTTCGTCACGCCGATCGTCCCGGATCGTCAGCCCACTTTCACCTTGGCGTACACGTAGTCGACGGCGTCGCGCACCGTCTTCAGGTCTTCGAGATCCTCGTCCTCGATGCGGAATCCGACGGTGCGCTCGCCGATCTCCTCTTCGAGCGCTTCGACGAGCTCGATGAGGGCGAGCGAGTCGGCCTCGAGGTCGTCGGCGAACGACTGTCCCTCGGCGATCGTGTGCGGCTCGATCTCGAGAATGTCGGCCAGCCGGTCACGGATCAGCTCGAACACCTCGCTGCGATCCATGGGACCCTGCTCGACATGGGTCTCTGCGGGCATCGGTGCTGTCCCTTCGTTGTTGACGGCCTGGTGACGGCGGAAAAGTGGCGCCATGCTACCCCCGTCGACGGCGGACCGGTGACCGAGCGGTAACTAGCCCGCGGCGACGGCGGCGGCGAGGTGGCCGACGAGTCCACCCTCGACCATGTCGTGGCCGATCCGGATGGCGTTCACGATCGCCCGGGCCGACGACGACCCGTGGGAGATGATGCAGACACCGTCGACGCCGAGGAGCATCGCCCCGCCGTAGGTCTCGGGATCGAGCACCGCGTACAGGTCGAGCAGCGCCGGCATCAGCGTGTCGGCGGCGTCCTTGTACTCGGGCTTGGCGGCGAACGAGGCGAGCAGCGCCTTGACGATGGCCTTCACCCCGCCTTCCAACGTCTTGAGGACCACGTTGCCGGTGAACCCGTCGGTGACCACGACGTCGACCTCGGTGGTCATCATGTCGCGCCCTTCGACGTTGCCGATGAACGCGATGCCGGGGGCCGAGGTGAGCAGCTCGAAGGCCTCCTTGCGGAGGGTGTCGCCCTTGCCCGGCTCCTCGCCGATCGACAGCAGGCCAACGCGCGGCTCGGCGACACCGAACCGCTGGCGGAAGAACACCGAACCCATCTGGGCGAACTGGACGAGCCAGTCGGCCTGGACCTCGGCGTTGGCGCCCGAGTCGAGCAGCACGGTGGGCGTGTGACCAGGAACCGGGATCGGCGTGGCGATCGCCGGGCGGCTCACGCCCTTGATGCGGCCCATGCGAAACAGGGCTGACGCCATGGTGGCGCCCGTGTTGCCGGCCGACACCATCGCCGACGCCTTGCCGTCGCGCACGGCCTCGGCGGCGCGCACGAGCGACGAGTCCTTCTTGCGGCGCACGCTGCTCGCCGGGTCGTCGTCCATGCCGATGACCTCGGAGGCCTCGATGACCTCGAGCCCGCCCGTGTCACCGAGGTCGGTGGAACGCCCGACGAGGACGACGGGGATGCCCTGCTCGGCGGCCTGGCGGGCGCCGGTGACGATCTCGGCAGGGGCGCGGTCGCCACCCATGGCGTCGACCGCGACGGGCAACATCGGCCCGCTCACCGCGCACTCACCGGCACGTCGGCGGTCAGCCGACGTCGACCACGACTCGGTCGCGGTACCAGCCGCACGCCCCACACACGACGTGCGGGAGCTTGGCCGCGCCGCAGCGCGGGCACAGGCTGCGCGC
>JAYUAM010000463.1:0-4208 GCA_043741295.1 Acidimicrobiia bacterium | reverse complement strand
CGAAGTCGCGGATCGCTCCGGGATCGTTGCCCAGCTCCGACGTGGTGACGCCTGCCCCCAGTTCCATCGGGGCGACTGTACGCGGCGATCCGCTGAGCAGGAACCTCGGCGTTGCAGTCCGTGGACCGGCCGCGCAGGTGCCGTGCCGCCACGGGGAGTTGACGCCGGGCGGCCGGGATGTTCGCATGGCGCGCACCACGCCACCGTTACCGAGGATGCACCATGAGCGATCGCCGTTCGATCGAGATCCCGACCCTCTCGCACCAGAACCCCTTGCCGGTCGCCTCGCGCATCGGGCCGCTGCTCGTGTCGAGCGTGATCTCGTCGTTCAACCCGGGCACGCGCACCGTGCCCGACACGATCGACGAGCAGATCGAGAACCTGTTCGTCCACACCGAGGCGATCCTCGCAGCAGGCGGCGCGACGCTCGACGACGTCGCGAAGATGACGTTCTTCGTGAGCGACATCGCGTTCCGCGAATCGATCAACGGGCCGTGGACGAAGCGCTTCCCCGACCCCGACCACCGCCCAGCCCGCCATACGCAGGTCGTGGCGTCCAAGAGCCCGAGCGTCTCCTGCGACTTCCTCGCCTACGTCGCCGATTGACGGCGAGCCGATCGAGGACGAACCGGACGGTCAGCGCTGTCCGGAGAGTTCGGCGATGACCCACTCGTCGACGATCCGCGCCAGCGTCGACAGCGGCACTGACCCGGCGCCGAGGACGGTGCCGTGGAAGGCGCGGATGTCGAACGCTGACCCGAGCCGCTGCTCGGCGTCGGCCCGCAGACGCCGGATCTCGAGCTGGCCGATCAGGTAGCTCAGCGCCTGACCGGGGATGCCGATGTAGCGGTCGACCTCGGCGGCGGCGTGGTCGCGCGCCACGTGGCTGTGATCGAGCAGGTAGCTGATCGCTTCGTCGCGCGACCACCCGAGCGCGTGCAGGCCGGTGTCGACGACGAGCCGGCACGCCCGGAACGCCTGCCACGACAGCATGCCGACGCGATCGAGTGGCGACGAGTAGAGGCCCATCTCGTCGGCCAACCGCTCGGCGTACAAACCCCAACCTTCGGCGTACGCGGCCACGAAGTAGAACGACAGAAGCGGGTGCACATCGTCCTCCAACGCCAGCGCGACCTGGAGGTGGTGCCCGGGCACGCTCTCGTGGAACACGGTCGACTGCAAGTCGAACTGCGGCCAACCTTCGATCGACGACGTGTTGAAGCAGAACAGTCCCGAACGGCTGCCGTCGACGGCAGGGGGCACGTAGTAGGCCATCGCACCGGTTGTCACCTCCGTGGCCACGCATGCCGCGACCGGTAGCCGGGCGAACCATCGGTCCGCCACCTGGTTCGCCCGGGCGAGCGCGTCCGCCGCGTCCGCGACGAGCTGATCCGGATCGGTGTACCTCAGGCTCGCGTCGTCGCGCAGGATGCGGTAGATCGACGTGGCGTCGGTCGTCCCGACCAGGGGGCCAGCGACGGCGGCGAGCTCCACCTCGATGATCGCCACCTGCTCGAGACCGATGCGGTGCACCGCGGCAGCCGTCAGATCGGTGGTGGTCCCGACGCGCACGAGCCGCTCGTAGAGCTCGACGCCGCCGGGGAGGTGGCACAGGCCGGGTCGATCGTCGGGTCGTGCGACCGGGCGGACGATCTGGCCGAGCGATTCCCGCATGCGGCGCAGCGCAGGTTCGACCCTGGCGTCGATCACCTCACCGAGCCGGCGCTGCCAGTCTTGGACGGCCGCACCCTCGACGTCGGTCGGCGGTGTCCGGGTGGCCATCGGGCATGCGCGCGGATCGGCGAGCAGCCCGTCGAGGATCGCCACCGCGCCATCGACGTGGCTGGCGATCGCCGCCCGCCCCTCCGCCGCCGCGGATTCGAGGATCCCGCGCCACTGGTCGAGGAACGGCGCGAGGTTGGCGATCTTGTCCAGATACCGTTCGCCGTCGTCGACGTTCACCAGGGCGAGCCGCGGGAGCAACTCGTGCAGTGTGGACCACAGACCTATTTGGGGGTTGATCCAGCCGAGCTCGTGGACCCATCGCGACAGATCGATCTCGCTCCGGGCCAGAAAGCTCACCGCTTCGAGAAGTGTCCGATCGTCGCCGGCGGCGGCACCGATGGCAAGCGCCTTGTCGGCCCGGTCGACGAAGCCGGCGAGGCGTGCCAGGCGCTGCCGGATGCCCTCCGGTGACCAGTCGTCCCACTGCCCGAGACGCTCGTTGTCGAGCGATAACAACGCGTAGATGTGCTCGGTCGAGCGGCGGTACGCGTACAGCTCGTCGGCCAGTTCCCGGGCGACGCTCGTCCGTGCGTTCATGGGGCGACAGGTTGGCAGGTCCCGGGTCGTCGCCTCGGCACGATTGGCCCGTTCGGTCGTATCGTTGGTGCGGTAGCGGCCAGCGGGCCGCCGCCCCACACCGGCCGGAGAGACGCCATGACCGACTATCGCCCTCCCCTCGCAGACATTGCGTTCGCCCTCGAACACGCTGGCGGGTTGAGCGATCTCGCCGGCCTGCCCGAGTACGCCCACGCCACGCCGGACGTCGTGAACGACCTGCTCGCCGAAGCTGGCCGGTTCTTCGCCGAGACGGTCGCGCCGCTCAACCGGTCGGGCGACCTGGAGGGCGCAGTCCACAACGCCGACGGCTCGGTGACCACGCCGGCGGGCTTCGCCGCCGCCTACCGCGCCTTCGTCGCGGCCGGTTGGGCCACGGTTGCGTTCGAGCCGGGGTACGGCGGCGGTGGGTTCCCCTGGCTCGTCGGCATCGCCCTGCAGGAGATGCTCAACGCCGCCAACCTGGCGTTCTCGCTGTGCCCGATGCTCACGCAGGGCTCGGTCGATCTCCTCGAGGCGCACGGCAGCGAGGAGCAGAAGGCGCGCTACCTGCCCAAGCTGATCACCGGCGAGTGGACGGGCACGATGTGCCTCACCGAGCCGCAGGCCGGTTCCGACGTCGGCGCCGTGAGCACCCGCGCCGTGCGCCAGCCCGACAGCACCTACCGCATCACCGGCACGAAGATCTTCATCACCTACGGCGAGCACGATCTCGCCAAGCAGACCGTCCACCTCGTGCTCGCCCGCACGCCCGACGCACCGGCCGGCACGAAAGGCATCTCGCTGTTCCTCGTGCCCAAGTTCCTGATGGACGACGATGGCGCGCTCGGGGCGCGAAACGACGTGACGTGCGTGTCGATCGAACACAAGCTCGGTATCAAGGCGAGCCCCACGTGCGTGATGTCGTTCGGCGATGCCGACGGCGCCGTCGGCTACCTCATCGGCGAGGAGAACCGGGGCATGGCGTGCATGTTCACGATGATGAACCAGGCGCGGCTGTCGGTCGGGCTCGAAGGCCTCGCTCTCGCGGAGCGCTCGTACGAGCAGGCGTTGGCGTTCGCCGCCGAGCGCCGACAGGGCCGCGCCGTCGGCGCGCCGGCCGGCGAGAGCTCGCCGATCATCGAGCACCCTGACGTGCGCCGCATGCTCCTGACGATGCGCGCCACGTGCGACGCGATGCGTCGGCTCGTGTACCTCAACGCGGCGTCGATCGACCGCGCCCGTCGCCTGCCCGACGCCGCCGACCGTGAACGAGCGAGCGAGCTGGTAGCGCTGCTCACGCCGCTTACGAAGGCATGGTGCACCGACATGGGCGTCGAGCTCACGTCGCTCGGTGTGCAGATCCACGGCGGCGTCGGGTTCTGCGAGGAGACCGGTAGCGCCCAGCACTTCCGCGACGCCCGCATCGCCCCCATCTACGAGGGTACGAACGGCATCCAGGCCATCGACCTGGTGCTCCGCAAGCTGCCGCTGCGCGAAGGCGGTGTGATCAAAGACCACCTTGCCGCCATCGGCGCGACGGTCGATGAACTCGGTGCCGCCGGGCCCGAGCTGCACCCGATGCAGGCCGCGTTGGGGGCCGCCCTGGCCGCCACCACGGAGGCGACGGAGTGGCTCGCCGACCACCACGATCGGCCCGACGACCAGTTGGCCGGCGCTACGCCGTACCTCCGCCTGCTCGCCACGACGACGGCGGCGTGGCTCGAAGCGCGCACCGCGCTGGTCGCCAGTGCGCCACTTGGCACCGGCACCGGCACCGGCACCGGCGATGCGGAATTCCTGCAGGCCAAGGTGGCCAACGCCCGCTTCTTCTGCGAGCAGCTCCTGCCCGCGGTCGTCGGCCTCGTGCCGGCGATCACCGCCGGGGC
>JAYUAM010000462.1:0-4208 GCA_043741295.1 Acidimicrobiia bacterium | reverse complement strand
CCGTCGAGAGGTCGAGCCGCGCTACCGGACCAGGTCGTTGCCGAGGTTGCCGAGGTTGACGATGCGGTTGCGGCCGGACACCGAGTAGTCGTAGCCCGCGAGGGGATAGCCGTTCGTGAGAAACGCGAACGACGTGCCGGCATCGAGATCCATGAAGCCGAGCTGACACGGCGCGCCGCCGTGGCCGAAGGTGCGGGGAGAACCCGTCCGCGGCGTCCATGCGCCGCCGTACTCGCCGCTCACCGAGCAGAACAGCCCGATGTTGGCGATCTCGGGGCTCCCCCCGTAGAGCTTCTCGCCGGCCGGTGCCGCCGAGACGCGCGGCGTGGTGGCGTCGGCGACGATGCCGTCCGCCCAGAGACCGGAGTGCACGAGGGCCTGGAAGAACAACGCAACATCGGCGGCGCTCCCGACGATCGAGTGGCTCGGTTCGCCGCCAGCGAGCACCGGCGCGTTGGCCAGGTACCACGGCCCCCACGGGTCCACCTCCTGGTCGTCGGTCGTCCGATCGATGGCGATCGGAACGGCCACGACCTCCTCGAAGCGGTCCTCGGGCACCGGCAGGACGAACCCGAGCCCGAGCGGACCCACGATCTCGCCGCGCAGGTAGTCGGCGAACGGCAGCCCGGTGCGACGTTCCACGAGCTCGGCGATCACCCACGCCGCGCCGGTGAGGTGGAACTGGAGCTGGCTGCCGGGCTCCCAATCGAGGCGCCACCGGCCGAACGCTTCGAGCCGCTTCGAGCGGTCGAGCATCTTCGGGTAGCCGAGTGGCGCGAACGGAAAGCCGGCGGTGTGGGTGAGCACGTGTTCGACCGTGACGACCTCCTTCCCGTTCGTGCCGAACTCGGGAATGATCTCGCTGACGCGCTCGTCGAGCGCCAACAAGCCGTCGCCGAGCAGCTTCCAGACCACGCCGGCGACGACGCTGCGGCCTACGGACTGGAGGATGAACTTCCGTGTCGGGTCGACATCGCCGTACGTCTCGAAGGCGACGAGGTGACCGTGACGGGCCACGGCCACCTGGGCCGACGGGAGGGCGCCGTTGTCGACCTCGAGACGGGCGCGTCCGAGGAACAAGGCGAGCCGCTGCGGGTCGACGCCGACCGACTCGGGCGCGACGAGCTCGTAGGACATCGGCTGCTGCGATCCGGACGTCATCGGCACATCGTAGGTGCTAAATTCATACAATCATTCAACTGATTGTCCGCTCGTGAGCCAGCAACTGATCTCCGTCGACGATCACGTGCTCGAGCCGGTCGACCTGTGGACCCGGCTCCTTCCGGCCCGGTTCCGCGCGCGAGGGCCCGTGATGGAACAGGTGAAAGGGCTGTACGAAGGCGGTACCAACTTCCGATTCCGACGCACCGAGGACGGCCGTTGGGCGAGCGTGTGGCGCTACGGGGACTACGAAGCGACGATCAACCCGGGGTTCGCGGCGGCCGGGTTCGACCAGGACGAGTTCGGCCGTGACTGGCGTCCGCTCGACTACGACGAGATCCGTCCCGGGTGCTTCACCTTGAGCGACCGGTTGGCCGACATGGACGCGGCCGGCATCGCCGCCAGCCTCAACTTCCCGACCTTCCCGCGCTTCTGCGGGCAGACGTTCCTCGAGCACGGCGAGCGTGACGTGTCGCTCGCCTGCGTTCAGGCCCACAACGACTGGATGATCGACGAGTGGTGCGCGGGCGACGGCTACGGCCGGATGATCCCGCTGACCATTATCCCGATGTGGGATCCCGCGCTCGCCGCCGAGGAGGTCAGGCGTTGCGCATCGAAGGGATCGCACGCGATCGCGTTCTCCGAGAATCCGGTGCGGCTGAAGCTCCCCTCGATCCACTCGGGGCACTGGGATCCGCTGTTCGCAGCCTGCTCGGAGACCGACACGGTGGTCAACATGCACATCGGGTCCTCGTCGACGTTCGCGCTCACGTCGCCGGACGCGCCGCGGGCCGCGCTGCTGGCCCTGACGTACCAGGGTGCGTCCCACGCCTTCGCCGACTGGATGAGGAGTGGTGTGCTCGAACGTTTCGACGACCTTCGCATCGCCCTCAGCGAAGGCCAGGTCGGGTGGATGCCCTACCTCCTGGAACGACTCGACCAGGTGTGGCGGGAGCGGCCGGCTTACGCCGACCTCGAAGGTCGTCTGACGAAAGCGCCGAGTGAGTACCTCGCCGATCGGGTGTTCGGCTGCATCTTCGACGATCTGGCCGGTCTGCGGCTGCGCGACCAGATCGGCATGCGCCAGATCATGTTCGAGGTCGACTACCCGCACGGCGACTCCAACTGGCCTCACTCGCAGGCGGTGTTCGATCGGCTCGTCGCCGATGCGGGGTTGAGCGACGACGAGCAGTACCTGCTCGCACGGGACAACGCCATACGCTGCTACCGGCTCGACCGCTACGGCATCACCGTCTGATGCGCCGACCGCCGGCTCGCGGAAGAGCGGTTGCGGCTGCTCAGCCGTGCATGGCGGCGATGACCTCGGGCCAGATCGACGGGTCGTGCGGGTAGGTGGCGTACAACGTGAGCCTGGTCGCCACGGACGCCCATCGTTCGCGCAGCGCCCGGCCCACCACGGCGGGTTCGCCGACCACGGCGAACGTGTGGAGCATCTCATCGGTGATCAGGTTGCCGATCTCGGACCAGCGCCCCTCACGCGTCATCTGGGACAGCAACGGCTGGACGTCACCCCAGCCATGGAGGTCGAGCACCGGCTTGTACGCAGGCGTCGACGCGTAGAACGCGATCTGGCTCTTGGTGCCGGCGATCGCCTCGGCGAGCCCGGCCTCGTCGCGCCCCGTGCACGTGAACGCCGGCCCGCAGACGGCGAAGCCGTCGAGGTCGTGCTTGCCGGCCTTCGCCCGCCCGCGCCCAAGGGCCGGAAGCGTGACCTCGCGCAGGTACTGTTCGGTGGTGAACGGGTGGTAGAGGAACCCGTCGCAGACCTCGCCGGCCACCTCGGTCATCAGCTTGCCGACGCCGGCCAGGTAGATGGGCGGCGGGCCGAACTCGTGGGCAGGCGGGGCAAAGAACGGTGTCATCAAGGTGTGGGTGTAGAACTCGCCGCGGAAGTCGAGGGGAGCGACGCCTTGCCAGGCGTCCCAGATCGCTCGGGTGGCGAGCACGAGCTCGCGCATGCGGGCCGCGGGGTGCGACCAGGGCATCGAGAAGCGTTTGGTGATGTGCGGCTTCACCTGCGATCCGAGCCCGAGCACGAAGCGTCCCTGTGCGTAGCGGGCCATGTCGAAGCCGGCGGTGGCCAGCGTCATCGGTGTACGGGCGAACGCGATCGCCACCCCGGTACCGATGCTGATCCGCTCGGTTGCGTCGGCCGCGTGCAGCAGCTGAAGGAACGGCTCGTGCTTCGTCTCGCCCAACCAGAGTCCGTCGAACCCGGCGGCCTCGAGGGCGGCCGCCTTGGTCTTGGTGTCGGTGATCGGGCTGAGCAGGTTCGAGTCGACCAGCATCGTCATATCGTATATTGATCTAACGCATTGGAAGCGCAGCCGAACGGGTGCGGGAGGACGGTGGCGACGCATGGATCCCCGCTACAGCGCCGAGGCCGAATCCTTCCGTTCGGAGGTGCAGTCGTTCCTCGCCCGGCACCTTCCGCCCGGGTGGCGGGGCATCGGGGCGATCGAGGATCGCTGTGCCGCCGATGCCTTCGTCGAGCAGTGGCGCGCCACCCTTGCCGAGCGCGGCTTCCTCGGCGTGTCCTGGCCGAAGGTGTACGGCGGCGCCGGCCTGTCGAAGCTCGAACAGGTCGTACTCGTCGAGGAGCTGGCACGTGCCGGCGTTCCGACGATGGGGTTCAACGACACGTTCGGAATCAAGATGCTCGGCGGCACGCTGCTGCGATGGGGAACCGAGGCGCAGAAGCGCCACTACCTTCCTCGCATCCTCAACGGCGAGCACCGCTGGTGCCAGGGCTTCTCCGAGCCCGGATCGGGTTCGGATCTCGCGTCGCTCTCCACTCGCGCGGTGCTCGACGGCGACCACTGGGTGATCGATGGCCAGAAGCTGTGGACCTCGCGGGCCCGCGAGGCGACGCATGTCTTCCTCCTCGCCCGGACCGACCCGGATGCCGCCCGCCACAAGGGCATCACGTTTCTGCTGGTCGACATGCGCCAGCCGGGCGTGGACGTGCGTCCGATCCGGGCGATGTCGGGCGAGAGCGAGTTCAACGAGGTCTTCTTCACCGGCGC
>JAYUAM010000461.1:0-1679 GCA_043741295.1 Acidimicrobiia bacterium | reverse complement strand
ACGCCGCTCACGATGGAGGAGCTGCAGGACCTGCTCCACCAGCTCGTGACCGGCGGGTTCGAGACGACGACCACGGCGCTCACCACCGGCCTGTGGCTGCTGATCCGCCACCCCGAACAGATGGCCAAGCTGCGGGCCGACCGGAGCCTGCTCGACAACTTCATCGACGAGAGCCTGCGCTTCGACAGCCCGGTCGCCGGCCTCTGGCGCACGACCACGTGCCCGGCCACGGTCGCCGGTACCGAGATCCCGGCCGACGCTTCAGTGATGGTGCGCTACGCCGCGGCCAACCGCGACGCGGCGAAGTTCAAGCGGCCCGACGAGTTCGACATCGAACGGTCGAACGCCTCCGAGCACCTCGCGTTCGGCTTCGGCAACCACTTCTGCATCGGTGCGTGGCTCGCCCGCACCGAGCTGCGCACGGCGTTCTCGGCGCTCCTCGACCGGCTGGACGACATCGGGCTCGCCCGCCCGCTCGACCCGATCCCGCACGAGTTCAGCTTCTTCCTCCGCCCCATGAAGGCGCTGCCGATCCGCTTCACCGCACACTGACCAGGGGCCCGAGTCATCTCCGGCGGCCGGCGCTCCCGGCCGCTCAGGCAGCGGCCCGGTCATTCCCGAGCGAGCCACCGGCCCACCACTGCTCGAAGCGCGGCTGCACGGCCGACCACACGAGCTCGACGATCAGCCCGCTCGGAGGAACGAGGTACGTGAAGACCCCGAACCCGTCTTCCGGTGCGGCCCCCGCGGCGGCGAGCGTCCAACCGGCATCCAGGCACTGCTGCGTCTCGGCGGCGATGTCGTCGACCCACACGCCGACGTGGTGGGCGCCGGCCTGGTCACCGCCGTGCCACAACGTGCCCGACGGGGCCTGCAGGAGCTCGATGTGCTGCGGACCCTCGCACGAGTAGACGAAGGTGAGCGGCACCTCGCGCAGTCCCTCCTGAGGCGTCCAGACGTGCTGGGCCGGGTTGTGCTGCACGGCCGCCCACGAAACGCCGAGCCCGCGCGTCATCTCCGACATCGCCGCGTCGAGATCGTTCACACGTACCCCGAGATGGAAGAGGCGCTGGTAGTCGATCATCGGTCCTCCGGTACAGGTCGACGGCACGTGGCAGCATCGCGCGCATGACCGTCCACGAGCAGCCTCCCCTGTTCCACCCCGAGCTCCTGGCCGGCCGCACAGCCCTGGTGACCGGCGGCGGCAGCGGCATCGGCAAGGCGATCGCCACCGGCCTGGCGGCCGTCGGCGCCACGGTCACCATCGCCGCTCGGCGACGGGAACGGCTCGACGATGCCGCCGCCGAGATCGCCGCGGCAACGGGTCGGGCGGTGGCTGTCGACCTGGTCGACATCCGCGACGTCGAAGCCGTGGCCGCGCTCGCCGGCCGGCACGGGGCGGTCGACATCCTCGTGAACAACGCCGGCGGCCAGTTCCCCCAGAAGGCGCGCAGCTTCAGCCCCAACGGTTGGCGCTCGGTCATCGATCTCAACCTGAACGGGACATGGAACATGACGCAGGCCTTCGGCAACGCGATGCTCGACGGCAACGGCGGCGTCATCTGCCAGATCATCGCCACGGTCGGTCGCGGCATGCCCGGCATCGCGCACTCGGCCGCAGCGCGTGCCGGCGTGCTCGAGCTGACCCGCACGCTCGCCTACGAGTGGGGGCCGAAGGT
>JAYUAM010000460.1:0-1682 GCA_043741295.1 Acidimicrobiia bacterium | reverse complement strand
TGATGGGCTACGAGGGTCACCTGATGGGTGTGCCCGAGCGCGACGAGCGGGCCCGCCAGCTGGTGTCGTGCGTCGACGCCCTCCTGCTCGGCGCCTCGTTGGTCGGCGGCCCGATCATCTCGACAGGCGGCACCGGCACGTTCGATCTGCACGACGAGCGGGTCAACGAGATCCAGGCCGGCAGCTACGTGCTGATGGACACGGCGTACGGCCGATCGGGCGTGCCGTTCCGCCAGGCCCTCTTCGTCGAGGCGACCGTCATCTCGGTGACCGCACCCCGCGACGGTCGGGGCGGCTGGGTCGTCTGCGATGCCGGCCTCAAGAGCCTCGGGATGGACCACGGCAACCCGACGATCGAAGGAGCGACGGTGTGGTTCTGCTCCGACGAGCACGTCGTCTACTCGGTCGACGGCGACCTCGAGCAGCCGCACGTCGGCGACCGGGTCCGGCTCGTGCCCGCCCACATCGACCCCACGATCGCCTACCACGACCGCATGCACGTCGTGCGCGGCGACGAGCTGCTCGACGTGTGGCCGGTCGACCTGCGCGGGTGGTGACCCGGTTCGTCCACGGCCTCGCAGCGCACGCAGAGCTCAGGGCATCGACAGGCGTTGCGTGATGCGCAGGCTGTTGCCGGACAGGTCGCGGAAGCCGGCGTCGATGCCGTACGGGCGCCGCTCGGGAGTCTCGGTGAACTCCACGCCGCGGCCGTGCAGCTCCTTGTACGTCGCCTCGCAGTCGTCGGTCTCGAGGAAGACCGTTCCAGCGAAACCCTTGCCCATCAGCGTCGAGATCTCCTGTTGCGTCTGGGCGTCGATCATCGGCGGCCCCGGCACGGCCATCAGGACGATCGATACATCCGGTTGACCCTTCGGGCCGACCGTCAGCCAACGGAAGTTCCCCATCTCCGCCATGGTGACGTCCTCGCGGATCTCCATACCGACCTTGTCCGTGTAGAACCGGAGGGCCGCGTCCTGGTCGTGGACCCACACCTGCGTCGTCGCGATCCTCATCATGGTGGTCGTACCTCTCGTCTCGTCTGGGCCGCCACCGTGGCGACCACACCGATCACGGTACGGGTCGAGCCACCGACGGGTCTTCTCGAAACGTGCGGTTCTGGGGGCGCCCGTAGAACCGCACCATGCACGACGGGACGACCACCCGGCTCGCCGCCGGCGGGAACGACCGGCGGTACTCGGTCGGCGTCATCGCGTAGACGCGACGGAAGCTCGTCGTGAACGAGCCGACGCTGCCCAGGCCGACCATGAAGCACACGTCGACCACCCGGCGGTCGGTGGTGCGCAGGAGCGTGGCCGCCCGTTCGAGGCGTCGTGTCAGCAGATATGCGTGCGGCGTATCGCCGAACACGCGAGTGAACTCGCGGCTGAAGTGGGCCGTCGAAAGGCCGGCCTCGCGGGCCATGTCGGCGACGGTGAGCTCCTCGGTGTACCGGGCGTCGGCGAGGTCACGGGCTCGGAGCAGATGACGCTCGGGCGGCGGTGCGGCCATCGTCAGCCTGGCGTGAGCCCGTCGAGCGCGGCGGCCAGAGCGCGGAAGGCACGGCCGCGATGCGAGATCTCGTGCTTGGCGGCAAAGCCCATCTCGGCAAACGTCGCGCCTCCGCCCTCGTCGGGCACGAACACGGGGTCGTAGCCGAAGCCGCCGTCACCCCGCTCCGAGTC
>JAYUAM010000459.1:0-4218 GCA_043741295.1 Acidimicrobiia bacterium | reverse complement strand
CACTCTTCGTCGGCTCGGTCGGAACCGCAGGGTCGTCGACCGTCTGCGGCTACCAGAGACAGTGCCTCTGACCTAGGCGGTCGTACGCACGAGACTCGGCGTCCAGCGTTGTGCCCCGCCGGCAGCTGCGACGGCTGGGTCGCCTGTGAAGCGAGCCGCAGATGTCGTCGATCACTGCCAGCGGCCTACCGACTCGTCCCCACTCGTCGACTGCCCCTGCGGTCGGCTGTCGAGCGTTGAGGCGCGATCAAGAACCGCGCAAGTTCGGCGCCTCCCGATCCGCGCAGGTCCCGGCCGGCCGATCGCGTCGCCAGGACACGCGTTTGTGGGATCGGCGAGGGATGTGGTGAGACCGAAGATCGGGATGAAGGCGAGGTTGCTCACCGTCGCGCTCGTACCAAGCCTGGCGCTCATGGCGTTCGCCTACGGGGCCGCGGCGCCGCGTCGCCGCGCCGCGGTTCAGGCCGACTCCGTGCGCAATCAGACGCTCTCGCTGGCCACGCTCGTCAACCTGCGCTACGCCGTGATCGCCGAGCGGGCCTCGTCCGAGATCGTGGTGCGCACGCGGGGCTACGGACTCACGGTGGCGCAGGCCAGCGCGTACCTTGGCTACGACGTCACCGTCGTCCTGGCCCGTGGTCGCGCCAGGGTCGTCTCCGCTGCCGATCGTGCCGGCTCGGTCGGCCAGCGGGTGCTCGCCGATCTGCAGGATGTGCGGGCGCAGGTCGACGCCGGCAGCAACAAGCAGGATCGAGTCTCGACGGCGTACGAGGCGCTCGATCAGTCGGTTGGACGCATGGCCGACACCCACCTCGCCACGCTCGTCCGCTCGGTCGACGCCGTCTCCAGCGGAATCCAGCTGCAACACGCGATCACCGCGTTGACCGATGCCAGCCGGCTCTTCGAGGATGGTCGCGAAGTGCAGGGACAGCTCGCCTTCATGCTCATCGCCCAGGGCCCCGAGAGGCAGAGCCATCAGCTTCTGCTCGCTGCCGCGCAGGCCCGCTACGAGGGCGACAAGACGGAGCTCGACAGATACGTGGGGGCGACTGCGCTGGCTGCCGAACGCGTCCGGGTTGGGTCGCCGTCCGTGCTCTCTCTCGATCGGGCGACGGGCACGGCACTCGATCCGACGAAGGCAGCCACGCTGCCGAGCGTCACCAACCACCCCGAGGGGCTGGCCACGATCTTCGCCGGAACCGTCGACTACCAGAACCTGCTCTACGAGACGATCAGCGCGACGGCAGTCGACCTCGTGACCGCGGCCGGCGCCGTCCAGGAAAAGGCGGACCGTGACTATCGCGACGCCACCCGTACCGCGGGGCTCGTCGTCGCCATCGCGGTCCTCTGGGCGCTCCTGAACGCCTTCAGCCTGGCCCGTCCACTGCGCCGCCTGACACGTGCGGTCGACTCGGTGCGCCGAGGCGAGCTGCACACCAAGCTCCGGGTCGGTAACACCACACGCGAGATCGCCAAGGTCGAGGACGCGCTCATCGACCTCGTCGACAACATGCGCGTCGTCGAACAGCAGGCTGCGGCACTGGCCGCTGGGCGGCTCGACGAGCCCGTGCTCTCCCGCTCAGTGCCCGGCGCGATCGGCGAGCTTCTGCGCCAGTCGGTCGAGCGGCTCGCGTCCTCGATCGCCGAGGAGCGCACCCTGCGCGAACGACTTGAGTACGCGGCGAGCCACGACGCGCTCACCGGCCTGCCGAACCGCTGGGCGGCGTTGGAGCATCTCGAAGGTCTGCTCGCCCGAGCGGTGCGCCAGGGCCGTTCGACGTCGCTGCTCTTCATGGACCTCGACGACTTCAAACGGGCCAACGACGGCCATGGCCACGCCGTCGGCGACCAGCTCCTGGTCGAGGTGGCCGGCCGGCTCAAGGGCATCGTGCGCACCGGTGACGTGCTCGCCCGGCTCGGCGGTGACGAGTTCCTGATCATGTTCGACGGTGATGCGGGGGCCGACGGTGCCGTCACCTTGGCCAAGCGCGTCGTCGAGGTGCTCGCCGAGCCGTTCGTCATCGCCGACACCCGGTTCGACGTCGGAGTCAGCGTAGGTGTGGCCCGGTCCGACGATGGGGCGATCACCGGCGAGGACCTGTTGAAGCAGGCCGACATCGCGCTGTACCGGGCCAAGGACAAGGGCAAGGGACGCGTCGAGGTGTTCGACCACGAGCTGCAACGACAGCTCGACGAGCGGGCCGAGACCGAGGCCGCACTCGCCGACGCGATCACCACCGACCAGCTCGTGCTCCACTACCAGCCCGTCGTCGACACGTTCACCGGTCGGGCGGTGAGCGTCGAGGCCCTGGTCCGTTGGGAACGTCCCGGTCATGGACTGGTGCCACCGGGAGAGTTCATCGCCGTAGCGGAGCAGAGCAACCTCATCTGCGAGGTAGGTCGTTGGGTGCTCGGGGCTGCGGCGCGCGCGGCGGCCGATGTCGATCAGGCCGTCGGCCGCTACTGCCTCGGGGTCGCCGTGAACATCTCGGGACGCCACGTGCTCAGCGGGACGCTCGTCGACGACGTGCGCCGAGCGGTGACCGTCGCTGGCGTCGATCCGGCCCGACTGACGATCGAGATCACCGAGACGGTCCTCCTGCTCGACCTGCCGATCGTCATCGACCAGTTGCAGGAGCTGCGCGCCATGGGCGTGAGCATCGCCATCGACGACTACGGCACCGGGTACACGTCGTTGAACCACCTGCGCTACCTGCCGGCCGACGTCATCAAGATCGACCAGAGCTTCGTCGCCCAGCTCGATCAGCCCCGCGAGGCGCCGCTGGTCCGATTGATCAACGACATCGGCCACACGCTCTCGCTCCTGGTCGTGGCCGAGGGTGTGGAGACCGCCGAGCAGCAGGCGCAGCTCACGGCGATGGGCTGCGACCGCCTCCAGGGCTTCCATCTGTCGCGGCCGCTGCCGCTCGACGACCTCGACCGTTGGATGGCCGGGTCGCCGAGCCACGTCACCGGCGTCAGCGCAGAGAGCGACGATCGGGTTCAGTCCTCGTCGCGGTAGTACTCCATGCCGAGGTGGGTGATCTGCTCTTCGCCCATCATCCAGCGCAAGGTGTTCTTCAGCTTCGTGTGCTGGATGAACAGGTCGTGCTCGGGGTAGAGGCCGGGCGCCGTCTGGGGGCTCTTGTAGTAGAAGCCGAGCCACTCCTGGATGCCGCCCATGCCGGCGCGGTGGGCGAGATCGCTGAACAGCACGAGGTCTAGCGCGAGCGGTGCGGCGAGGATCGAGTCGCGGCACAGGAAGTCGATCTTCAGCTGCATCGGGTAGCCCATCCAGCCGAAGAGATCGATGTTGTCCCAGCCCTCCTTGTTGTCGCCGCGCGGCGGGTAGTAGTTGATGCGCACCTTGTGGAAGACGTTGCCGTAGAGCTCGGGGAACTTGTCGGGCTGCAGGATGTGCTCGAGCACGCCGAGCTTGGATTCCTCTTTGGTCTTGAAGCTCTCCGGGTCGTCGAGGACCTCGCCATCACGGTTGCCGAGGATGTTCGTGGAGTACCAGCCGTTGAGCCCGAGCATGCGCGCCTTGAGCATCGGGGCGATCACGGTCTTGACGAGGGTCTGGCCGGTCTTGAAGTCTTTCCCGCTGATCGGCACGCCGCGCTCGGTGGCGAGCTGGCGCAGCACGGGGATGTCGACGGTCAGGTTCGGTGCACCGTTGCAGAACGCGATGTCCTCGAGGATCGCCGCGTAGGCGTAGAGCATGGACGGGGCGATGGCCGGGTCGTTGGCATCGATCGCCTTCTCGAACGACTCGATGTCGAGATGCGCCGCGGTCGGTTCGAGGAAGATCTCGGTCGAGCCGCACCACAGCATCACGCACCGCTCCACCGCCTTCTCCTCACGGAAGCGGTGGATGCCTTCGATGATGCCGTTGAGCATCGCCCGCTTGTCCGTCGTGCCGAGCGTGTTCGGCGCGTCGATGTTCTTGACGTACGACTGGTCGAACGCCGCCGGCATCGGGCGCACCGAGCGCAACGCCTCGGCGATGCCTTCGATGTGGCGCGGCCCGTCGAGCACGCCGGCGCGCTGGGCGGCGACGTAGGCGTCGTCGGGGAACGGGTCCCACGACCCGAACACGAGGTCGTCGAGCGGGGCGATGGGGACGAAGTCGCGGATGTAGGGACTGCGGCCCTCGGTGCGCTTGCCGAGACGGATCGTGCCCATCTGGGTCAGCGAGCCGATCGGGTCGCCGAGACC
>JAYUAM010000458.1:0-4218 GCA_043741295.1 Acidimicrobiia bacterium | reverse complement strand
CGCCGGTGCGATGATCGATCGGTCGAGCCCAGGCCGCTACCAGCCAGTGACAGACCGATGCGCGGGCCGCAACGCGACCGCACCGCCGCCGTCGTGATCCGCGACCGCGATCCGCGACACGGCGCTCGATTCTCGCCGCGTCGTGGACCTCCCGACGGTCAACGCCCGGGAATGCACGAGACTGCGGGCATGAGTGTGCCGCCGGCAGGTCGATCGCCCCGAGAGCTCGGGCCTTGCGATCTCGTGTGGGACCACTTCAGCCGCCCGCGCAACGACGATGTCGTGGCGCGCATCCATGCGGCCGCCGCAGCGGGCTACCAGGCGATCGGTCTGTACATCGGCGCGTGGGCCGCACTCTGCGAGCGACCGGCCGAGCTCGAGCGGGTGGACGAGGCGCTGGCGCTCGCCGGCCTCGGGGTGGCCAACATCGAGACGCTCCGCGGCTGGGCGTCGCCGGATGACGACGAGGGGTTTCAGCGCCGTGAGGCCCTGGCCTACGAGATGGCCGACCGATGGCAATGTCGCTACGTGCAGGTGATCGGCGACGCCGATGGGTCGCTCGACGATGCCGCCGCTGGGTTCGCCGCGCTCTGCGACCGCGCCGCCGACCACGGTCTTCTCATCGGACTCGAATGGGTGCCGGGCATGACGAACATCGCCGATGCTCGTACCGCGCTGCGCATCGTCGAGGACGCCGACCGCCCGAACGGCGGACTGTGCGTCGACTCGTGGCACCTCACGCGGTCGACCAACGACCTCGACGACCTCCGCCGGATCCCGGGCGAGAAGGTGTTCGCGACCCAGTGGAACGACGGCCCCGTCGTGCCGCAGCACGGCGACTACTACGAGGACTGCCTGGCCAACCGGGTGCCACCCGGTGATGGTGAGTTCGCCCTCGTCGACATGATCCGCATCCTCGACGCGGCCGGGTCGACGGCGCCGCTCGGCATCGAGGTCTGTTCGACCGAGCTGTGGGCCGGCCCGGTGGAGCGTGCCGCGCGAGCCGGTGCCGACGGCATGCGGCGCGTGCTCGCCGGCGCCCGGGGTTGAAACCACGGCGGCCGCGCCCGACCGATCGACCGCCCGCGGCTGAGTTGTCAGCCGCAGCACCCGGTCGGGTCGCACCGCTGGCCGCTCGATCGGCTGAGGTTCTACGCTGGACCCGAGACGAGCGGCGACGAGCGTCGATGAGGGTTGAGGAGGCTGACGATGACCCGAGAGCGGTTGGTCGAGATGGCCCGGCGGAGCATCGCCCATCACAACGCCGGCACGACTGACCGGGTCGACTCGATCACGACCCTGCCGGCTTCCAACTACTACGACCCCGAACGCTGGCGTCGCGAGGTCGACCTCGTCTTCAAGCGCTTGCCCCTTGCCGTGGCGTTCACCGCCGAGCTGCGTGAGGTCAACTCGTACAAGGCGATGGACGTCATGGGCATACCGGTCCTGCTGACGCGGGCGGCCGATGGCGCGGTGCGCGCGTTCGTCAACATGTGCAGCCATCGTGGCGCGCAGTTGGTCGACGTGGGTAGAGGGTCGGTGCGACGGATCGTGTGCCCGTACCACGCGTGGACATATGACCCCACCGGTGACCTCGTCGGCATCTTCCGCCAGGACGACTTCGGCGAGATCGACCGGTCGTGCCTCGGGCTCACCGCGCTGCCGGTCGCCGAACGGGCGGGCATCGTGTGGGCGGTGCTCAACCCGAAGGGCACGATCGACATCGACACGTTCCTCAGCGGGCTGGACATGCTCGTCGAGCCCTACCGGTTCGGCGACATGCACCACTTCCGCACCGAGGTGCTGGCCGGCCCCAACTGGAAGGTGGCACTCGACGGCTACGTCGACTTCTACCACCTGCCGATCCTGCACAAGAACACCTTCGGTCCCGACTTCTCGACCGACGCGGTCTTCCACAAGGTCGGCCCGCACCAGCGCCTCACGAGCCCCCGTCAGAACTGGGGCAAGCTCGAAGCGGTGCCGGAGGCCGACTGGCAGATCGACGACCTGATGGGCGGCGTCTGGAACATCTTCCCGCACGGCTCGATCGCCGGCTTCGACGTCGACGGGCACAAGGTCTTCCAGATCGCCCGGCTCTTCCCCGGGCCGACGCCGGGTGAGTCGACCACCCACCTCGACTTCCTGTCGCTAGGCGAACCGACCGACGACTTCCGCATCGCCGTGGACAAGCAGGTCGAGTTCCTGGTCGGCGTGGTGCGCGACGAGGACTACGCGACCGGGCTCCGCATCCAGCGCACGGTGCAGACCGGCGCCAAGAAGGAGTTCCTGTTCGGGCGCAACGAGGGCGGCGCCCAACATCTCCACCGCTGGATCGACGCCATTCTCGCGACCGCCGACGAGGACCTTGACGAGCTGTTCCGCGCCGGCAACGGCTGACCTCGCGCTCGTCAGGCCCGGCCGACGAAGGCCCACTCGCCCATGATCTCGTTCTCGTGGGCGAGTCGGGCTTCGAGGATCGCCCGACCGTCGAGGTGCAGCGCGTCATCGCCGGCTGCCATCGCCGCCTCGAGCGCGGCCGACAGGCAGTGGCCCGCAAGGCTGTAGGTGGCGGCGGTGTCGGTGAGGTGGAGGCTGTCCGAGCGGCGCTCCCGGTACGCGGCGAGGGCGACGGTGACGGGGTCGGACCCCGCGCCGGACGCGACGCCCGACACCGCGCCGGGCGCGATGCCCGACTCGACGACGCGCTCGGCGTAGGCGACCATCGCGACCTCCTCGTCGCGCATCCACGCGATCTCATGGGCGGCGCGCGCCGCGCAGTTGCGCAGGACGTTCTCCATCATCTGCACGGCGATGCGGGCCGGCTCGGCGGTGATCGCCGGCAGGATCGTGTCGAGAAGCTCTTGGCGGCAGTCGAGAAGGATCTGCTCGGTCGACGGGTGCGACAACATCAGCCGGTCCCTGCTGGAGTAGGGGCGACGCCTGGAGTAGGGGCGAGGCATCCGGACATGAAGTTGCTGTGACCGATCGTGAGGGCGTTCATGGTGTAGGTCGTCATCAGCCCGGCGTTCCGGCCGCGCGCCATCGCCGCTGCGCCTCCGAGCACCTGCGAGTAGACCGTGATCGCGGCGAGCGACGAGAAGTAGCCCATCGTCGCCATGTTCACCGCGTCCTCGCCGAACCCCGTGCGGGCCCGATAGCGGGCCAGGAAACCTTCCGGGTCCGCGGCGAAGAGGTTCGGCCCCAACGCCGACGAGTACACGTTGTAGTAGCCGAGATCCTCGCGGGGATCGCCGATGTGGGCGAGCTCCCAGTCGATCACGAGGTGCTCCCCGTCGCTACCGACCATCAGGTTCGCCGGCTGGAAGTCGCTGTGCACGAGCCGGAGCGGGAGTGGCGGCGGTCGGTGCGCGTCGAGCCACGCCGCGACGTAGCGCAGGAACGGGTTCGACTCGACGTGTCCGGCCTCGGCGAGCCGGAAGCGATCGATGAGCGACCCGATGTAGCCGTCCCAGCTCGTTGGCTCGACCAGAACGCCGTCGAGCACGCCGAGGTCGATGTTGTGGATCGTCGCCATCGTGTCGACGAGGTCGTCGGCGTGACGGCCGTAGCCGCCGCCGAGATCGTCGCGGCCGAGATCGTTGAGATGCGCCTGCAGCGACCGGCCGGCCACGTGGTCGAGCACGATGCACCTAGTGCCGAGGTGCTCGCCGGTGTCGTCGTAGTAGCGCGCCGCCGGCATGGTCACCGCCTTGGCGTCGCCGAGCGCGCGCAGCACGGCCCACTCCTGGCCGCGGTCGGTGTCCATCATCGACTTGCCGGGCGGTGGGTCGCCCCGCAGCACCACGGTTTCGCGGCTGCCGTCCGACCACGTCACCTCGGCGCGCGCCATGATCCGGCTGTACCCGCCAGTCATCGGTTCGTAGGCGGCGACCGACGCGCGACGGGTCCCGTCTTCGCGCGTCAGGAACGCGGCGAGCCGCTCGTTCATCGTGGACGGGTCGTGCACCGGTGATTCCCCCTGGATCGGATTGCGTTGGTCGGACTCGTTGCGCGTGCCGGTCAGCCCGGCCCGGTTTTCTCGGCGCTCCCGCGGTCGCCGACCCATTCGTCGAGAAGCTGGTGGAACCATCGGATCTTGGATTCCTGGTAGTTCGCCAGTGTGATGCCCGGCTTGAACGTGGTCTCCAGGCCGAGCTGCACGTTGGCCATGTTGAAGACGTCCTGATCGAAGACCTTGCCGAGCATCGCCAGTTCGGG
>JAYUAM010000457.1:0-9781 GCA_043741295.1 Acidimicrobiia bacterium | reverse complement strand
CGCTCCGGTGGCCGACCTCGCCCTCGCTGTGACGACGCCGACGATCACGCCAGGTACGACCGGTACCGTCACGCTCACCGCCACGAACCGCGGCCCGTCCGACGCCACCGGCCCGGTCACGGCCCGCTACGTGCTGCCCGCCGGCGTTACCGTCGCCACCCTGCCCACCGGTTGCTCGGGCACGACCACGATCACGTGCGGGTTGGGTTCGACGCTCGCCGCCTCGGCCTCGATCTCGATCGACCTGCCGGTGTCGGTGCCCGCGTTGCGAGCCCCGCAGACGCTCGCCGGCTCGGCCAACGTCGCCGCCGCTTCCACCGATCCGGCTCCGGCCAACAACACCGTCAACCCGGCCAGGATCATCGTGGGCCCGCGGGTCGCCGACATCGCGGTGAGCGTGACCAGCCCGACCGTGACCCCCGGTACGGCGGGCACCGTCACGATCACGGCCACGAACAACGGCCCGTCCGATGCGGCCGGCCCGACCACGTTCACGTACACGCCGCCGGCGTCGGTGACCGTCGGAACGCTCCCGAACGGTTGCAGTGGTACCGGTACCAGCGTCACGTGCGTCGTCGCCGGCCCGGTCGCCGACGGTGCCGCAGTGACCGTGACGCTCCCGGTGAGGCTTGCGTCCTCCACGCCGCCCGGTCCGATCGCCGGCGGGAGCGCGTCGGCGACGACGACCTCGAGCGACCCGTCGCCTGCCGACAACACGGCGTCCGCCACCGTCGTGGCCGGCCCGGCCCGCGCCGACCTCGCGCTCAACGTCTCGACCCCGACCATCGTGCCCGGCACGAGCGGCGCGGTCGTGCTCACCGCCACGAACCACGGGCCGTCCGACGCCGCCGGTCCGGTCACCTTCTCCTACGACCTGCCGACCGGGACCACCCTTGTGAGCCTGCCGCCGGGGTGCACCGGCACCCAGTCGATCGTCTGCGTCGTGCCGTCCGACCTCTCGTCCGGTGGTTCGACCTCGGTCGCCATCGTCGTCTCGGTCCCGTCGACCACGACCGCTGCGGCGCTCAGCGGCGGTCCGGCCTCGGTGTCATCGTCGTCGACCGATCCGGCACTGGCCGACAACTCGGTGAACAGCACGACCATCGTCGTCGGCGCCCCGGTCGCCGATGTTTCGTTGTCGATGTCGTCGCCCTCGGTGAACCCGGGCGAGTCGGCGACCGTGGTGCTCACCGCCCACAACGCCGGCCCGTCGACCGCCGCCGGTCCGCTCACGTTCACGTACGAACCGCCGGCCGAGGTCACCGTTGGTCTGCTCCCGGCCGGGTGCTCGGGGAGCTCGCTGATCACCTGCGCGGTGCCCGGCGACCTTGTGGTCGGCGCGGTCCGCACGCTGTCGCTCGAGATCCGTGTCGCCCCGGCGGTCACCACCGGGGTGCGCTTCGGCGGGTTCGGTCACGTGGAGTCGACGTCGAGCGACCCCGACCCGGTGAACAACGCCATCGTGCCGACCACCGTCACGATCGGTGCGGCCGTCGCCGATATATCGATCAGCGCCACGACGCCGACGATCACGCCCGGGCAGTCCGGATCGATCGTGCTCACGGCGACGAACTCCGGGCCGTCCGCCGCTGCCGGACCGGTGGAGATCACCTTCACCCCGCCCGCCGGCCTGGTCGTCGGGACCCTGCCGTCCTCGTGTTCCGGCCTGTCGGACACCGGCGGCTACACGTGCACCGTGGCCTCCTCGCTCCTCGTCGGAGCGACCGTTGAGCTGTCGATCCCGGTGTCGCTGCCGCCGTCGGTTGCGTCCGGTGCGGTCGTCGTCGGCGGTTCGGCGATCGTCTCGTCGGGCACGAACGACACGAGCCTGGTCGACAACTACCTCGCTCCGCTCGCCGTGCAGGCCGGCGGTCGTGTCGCCAACCTCGCCATCGTTTCGTCGTCGCCGACGCTCGTCACGCCCGGCACCTCCGGTCCGGTCGTGCTCGTCGTCACCAATGCCGGCCCCTCGGATGCGACCGGCCCGACCACCGTCACGTTCACGCCGCCGGCCGCCGTCACCGTGAGCGCCCCGCCGGCCGGCTGCACCGTGTCGTCCGGCCCGTCGCCCGGCCCGGTCGTGCTGACCTGCACGCTGCCCGCCGGGCTCGCCCGCGGAGCAACGGCGACCATCGCGTTGGCGCTCACGGTTCCGGCGTCGGCCACCCCCGGCACGGTGAACGCCGGCCGGGCGACCGTGACCGGCATCGACACCGACCCGGTTGCGGCCGACAACACGGTGGCGCCGGTGCGCCTCGGTGTCGGCTCGCGCACCGCCGATGTCGGCGTCGCCGTGACCTCGACGCCTATCACCCCCGGCGCGACCGGCACGGTGTGGTTCGCGGCGAACAACGCCGGGCCGTCGAACGCCACGGGGCCGATCACGTTCACCTACACGCCGTCGGCCGGCGTCACCGTCGCCACGCTCCCGGCCGGTTGCACCCGGCCTGTCGCCGGACCGACCACGATCACGTGCGTCGTCGCCGGTGACCTTTCGGTCGGCGCGCTCACGTCGGTGGCGCTGCGCGTGTCGTTGGGCGCCTCGGTCGGCGCCGGACCGGTGGACGCCGGTGCGGTCACGGTCACGACTGCGGCCATCGATCCGAACCCGGCGAACAACTCCGACATCCCGGTGATCCTCACGGCGGCGACGCCGGTCGCCGACCTTGCGGTCGCCGTATCGACCCCGACGATCGTGCCAGGCACGTCGGGCAGCGTCACGATCACCGCCACCAACGCCGGCCCGTCGAACGCTGCCGGCCCACTCACGATCGCCTACCGGTTGCCTGCCGGCACGGCCGTCGGTGTGCTCCAGGCGACCTGCTCGACGCCGGCATCCCCGTCGGCACCCGGGACGCCGATCGTCGTGACGTGCACGGTGGCCGGCGGGCTCGCCGTCGCCACCGCGGCGACCGTCTCGATCCCCTTGCTGGTCCCCGGGGCGACCGCCGTCGGCACCTCGTCCGACGGGGTCGCGACCGTGTCCAGCCCGACATCCGATCCGCAGCCGGCCGACAACACCACGCCGGCATCGGTCGTCGTCGGCACGCCGAGCGCCGATCTCGCCATCGTCGCATCGTCGCCCGTCCTCGCCCCCGGTGGCTCGGGCACCGTCACGCTCATCGTCACCAACGCCGGCCCGTCGAGTGGGGCCGCTCCGCTGACGATCACCTATCGGGCGCCGGCCGGCGTGTCGGCTCTCGCCCCTTCCGGCTGCACAACGACCTCGGTGATCACGTGCGTGATCGCCACACCGCTCGAGGTCGGCGCGACGACCACCGTGTCGATCGCGGTCGCCGTTCCGGCGTCGGCGGCGACGTCCTACACGGGCGGCTCGGCGTCGGTCTTCTCGGCGGCCACCGATCCGAACCTCGCCGACAACACCACGTCGAGCACCGTCGGCGTCGACGCCGCGGTGATCGATCTCGTGGTGTCGGCCAACACCCCGACGATCACCCCGGGCGTCACGGGCACCGTTCTCCTGACGGTGACGAACGCGGCGGCCGGCTCGGCGGCGGGACCGTTCACGGTCCTCTACTCGCCTCCGACCGGCGTCTCGATCACGCCGGGCATCCCCGCCGGCTGCGCGGTCAGCCTCACCGGGCTCGTCGGCTGCTCGATCCCCGGGCCGCTCGCCGGCGGCGACTCGACGACCATCGCCCTCGTCGTGCGGGTGACGACCACGGCGATCGCCGGTGCCCTGCCGGGCGGCCGGGTCACCGTGTCGTCGGCGTCAGCCGAGTCGAGCCTCGTCAACAACTCGGCTCCGGCGACGATCGTCGCCGGTCCGCCGGTGGCCGACCTCAGCGTCTCGATCACGAACCCGACGATCGCCGCCGGCGAAACCGGCACCGCCACGCTCACCGTGGCCAACGCCGGGCCGTCGGCCGCCAACACCGTCGTCGTCACCTACTCGCCGCCGTCGGGCCTCGTCGTCGTGGCCGCCTCGCTCCCCGCCGGCTGCGTCGCGTCGAGCGGCCCGGCCATCCGTTGCACGGTGGCTTCGGTCGCTAGCGGCGGCCACGTGACGTTGCCGCTCGTGCTCGCCGTCGACGCCGCCGTGCCGGTCGGCACGGCCACCGGTGGCAGGGCGAACGTGTCGTCGGCGGCCACCGATCCGATCCCGGCGTCGAACGTGGCGGCGTCCGTCGTCGGCGTCCAGGCCCAGCGCGTCGACGTGTCGATCGCCTCGGTCACCACCCCGGTGCTCTCACCCGCCGGTGCCGGCACGCTCACCGTGGCGTTGCGCTCCAGCGTCGCGGCACCGAACGGCATGATCGATCTGCTCTACCGTCTCTCCGATCAGCTCGCCGCCAACCCGGCCAGCGCGTCGTGGGACAGCCGCTGCACGGTGACGGGCGCGCTCGTGCGCTGCCACCTCGGCCCGTCGCTCGACACGTCGATGACGATCTCGATCCCGGTGCTCGCGCCGGCCGACCTGCCGAGCACGTTCACCGGTGGTTCGGTGTTCCTGAGCAACATCACGGTGAACGATCCGGTGCTGGCGAACAACGGCCCGCTGCCCGCCAACCCGACCACGTTCGTGCTGCCGACGGCGGTGCGCCACTTCTACTACCCGGTCAACCCGGAGCGCTTCCTGGAGACCCGTCCGGGCGAGCCGTTGCGCGGCGTGCCGGCGGCGGGCAAGACCACGGCCGGTCAGACGATCGAGCTGCAGATCACCGGCGTCGGTGACACGAACATCCCGGCCGACGCCTCGGCCGTCGTGCTCAACATGACGGTCGACGATCCGAGTGCCGACGGCTACGTCACGGTGTGGCCGTGCGGTTCGCTGCGACCGAACGCCTCGAACCTGAACGCCACGGCCGGCATGACCGCACCGAACCTGGTGATGGCCAAGATCGGCGAGGGCGGCAAGGTGTGCATCTTCACGCAGAACCCGACGCACGTCATCGCCGACGTCAACGGCTGGTTCCCCGCCAACGTGCCGTTCGTCCCTGTGACGCCAGAGCGCTTCCTGGAGACCCGCCCGGGCGAGGTCGTCCGCGGTGTCGACGTCGCCGGCAAGACCACGGCCGGGCAGACCATTGCCTTGCAGGTCACCAACGTCCTCGACACGAACATCCCGGCCGACGCTGCCGCCGTCGTCCTCAACGTGACGGTCGACGACCCGAGCGCCAACGGCTTCGTCACGGTGTGGCCGTGTGGCCAGGAGCGGCCCAACGCGTCGAACCTCAACGCCACGGCCGGTCGCACGGCACCCAACCTCGTCATCGCCAAGGTCGGCGAGGGCGGCAAGGTATGCATCTTCACGCAGAACCCGACGCACGTCATCGCCGACGTCAACGGCTGGTTCCCGGCCGGCACCCCGTACGTCGGCGTGCAGCCGGAGCGCTTCCTGGAGACCCGTCCGGGGGAGCTGTTGCGTGGCGTCGGCGCGACCGGCAAGACCGAGTCGGGCCAGGCCATCGAGCTGCAGATCACCGGCGTCGGCAAGACCGACATACCGGCCGACGCTGCAGCCGTTGTGCTCAACATGACCGTCGACGATCCGTCCTCGAACGGCTTCGTGACGGTGTGGCCGTGCGGGTCGCCGCGTCCGAACGCCTCGAACCTCAACGCCACGGTGCCGTTCACGAGACCGAACCTGGTCATCGCCAAGATCGGCGACGGCGGCAAGGTGTGCGTCTACACCCAGAGCCCGACGCACATCATCGCCGACGTCAACGGCTGGTTCCCCGCCGAGCCCGCCCTCGTCGGCTGACCGTCTCACGCCTCGCGCCTTCGCCCGAGAGCGGATCCCAGCCGCGCGCGATGTCAGACGCCGACGACCTCGATGAGCCCTTCCAGCGCGCGGAAGTCAGCGGGGTTCCTGGTGTACAGCGGCAGGCCAGCAGCGCAGGCGGTTGCCGCGATAAAAAGATCGACGGCCCTTCCTCCACGCGCCTTTCGACCGGCTGCAACGACGGCAGCGTAGATGCGTCCGTATGCGCGCGACGCCTCAGAATCGAACGGCAGGGGATCGAACGCTGCCTCGGCGCGCTGCAGTCGGTCCTGCCGGAGGGCTCGTTCGGTCGGGTCGGGCGTCGCGTGCGGACCGGCGGCGAGCTCGGCCATCGTGATCGCAGAGACGGCTACTTCGATTGGAAGGATGCTGGGGTCGAGACGATCGAGGTCGATCACGACCGACGTGTCCAGGATGCCGCGGGCCGGCCGGCCCTCAGCCACGTGGTTCGATGTCCTGCGACACGACGGCGTCGAGGTCGGCTCGGAATCGCGCACCGTCGATGGGTGGAGCGTTCCGGAACATCGCGATCGCCGCGTCGGCAGGGACGAAGCGGTGGCGGCGAAGTGGCGTCAACTCGGCCACGGGTGCCCCGTTTCGCGTGACGATGAACGACTCGCCCTGATCCAGTCGACGCATGATCTCGCCGCTGTCGTTCCGGAGTTCTCGTTGGGTGATCGGGCTCGTCATCCAGCTAGTGTAGCACGCCGTGCTACGCAGGCACCAGGTGCTGCTCCGGCGCGGCACTGCGCGAGATGGTCGAAACGCCGGGGCGTCCGAGCGGCGCCGGTCGGTCAGCGCCGATGGCACTTGACCGGCGGGTCAAGGGCGGACGACGATAGACAGATGGACCTCAGCTACCCCGCCGAAGCCGAAGCGTTCCGCGCCGAGATCCGCGGCTGGTTGGAGGACAACCTGCCGAAGGGCTGGTTCGACGACGACGTCGAGATGACCGCCGACGAGCGCAAGGCGTTCAACGAGGAGTGGCCCGCCAAGCTCTACGGCGGCGGATGGATCTGCGCGGCGTGGCCGCCGGAGTACGGCGGCAAGGGCCTCGGCGTGATGGAGAACGTGGTCCTCGCCGAGGAGTTCGCCCGTGCCAAGGCACCGCTGCGCGCCGACTTCTTCGGTGACACGCTCGTCGGCCCCACCATCTTGCAGTGGGGTACCGAGGAGCAGAAGCGCCAGTTCCTGCCCAAGATCCTGAAGGGCGAGATGCGCTGGTGCCAGGGCTTCAGCGAACCGAACTCGGGGTCCGACCTCGCCTCGCTCAAAACCTCCGCCGTGCTCGACGGCGACGAGTGGGTGATCAACGGCCAGAAGGTGTGGACCACGCAGGCGCAGTTCGCCGACTACATCTTCCTGCTCGCCCGCACCGACCCGAACGCCACGAAGCACAAGGGCATCAGCTACCTGCTCGTGCCGATGAAGCAGCCCGGCGTCGAGGTGCGCCCGATCGTGCAGCCCGACGGCACGGCCGAGTTCAACGAGGTCTTCTTCGACAACGTGAAGTGCCCGAAGGAAAACGTCGTTGGTGACCTGAACAACGGTTGGATCGTGGCCAACACCACCCTTGCCCATGAGCGCGGCATGTCGGCCACCACGAGCTACCGGCGGTTCGAGGAGGAGATGCGTCTGCTCGTCGACGAGGCGAAGGCGAACGGAGCGATCGCCGATCCGCTCATCCGCCAGCGGCTGATGAAGTACCACACCAAGATCCAGATCCTGCGCTTCAACGGCCTGCGCGCCCTGACGTCGACCGTGAACAAGACGAAGGATCCAGCCGTCGCCGCGCTCGGCGCGTCGAACAAGATGTTCTGGTCCGAGATGCACCGCGATGCGATGGAGCTGGCGCTCGACATCTTCGGTGCCGACTCGATGCTCGTCACGAGCGGCCCGGCTTCGGGCAGCTGGCCCGGCGTGATGCGCGCCCGCGGCCGCGACGACTACCCGGTGACGCCGATGGTGTCGGCGTTCTTCTTCAGCCGCTCCGAGACGATCTGGGGTGGCACCGCCGAGATCCAGCGCAACATCGTCGGCGAGCGCGTCCTCGGTCTCCCCAAAGAGCCGAAGGCTCCCGGCGAGTAGCGCGCCGAAGGCTCCCGGCGAGTAGCGCGCCGAAGGCTCCCGGCCAGTAGCGCGCCGAAGGCTCCCGGCCAGTAGAGAGCTGAAGGCGGCCGGCCAGTTGGCGATTCTGGCGTTGCCATCGCACGTACAACGGGCGCCCGTCACGCCGAAATCCGGCGAAGTTGTAGCCGCCCGCGCCGGAGCGTCTGGGCTTGACTCGGGCTACGTCCAGGGGTCGAGGACGTCGAGACCAGCGAAGCGGTCGAAGTCGCGGCGGTTGCGAGTCACCATCGTCATTGAGTGCACGAGCGCGGTCGAGCCGATGAGGGCGTCGCGAAACGGTGCTGGGTCCGGCACGTGAAGAGCGGCGGCCCGCCGGGCGACCGCCGGGTCGACCGGCACGACTCGGTCGAGGAATGCCGGCAGAACGCTGTCGTCTAGCCACCGACGGAGAAGCGCGCCCTTCGGAGGGTCGCTGCGCTCGGCCAGGAGCACGCCGTGCTCAAGCTCGTGAAGCGACACCACCGAGAGGAACATCAACACCGCAGGCACCTGCGTCGCCCACTCGGCCACGCCCTCGTTCGCCTTGCCCGCCCTCACCTTTCGCAGTTCCGAGACGACGTTCGTGTCGAGCAGGTACATCAGTCGAAGATCGCCGGCTTGGCCCGCGCACGCAATGGCGTGATGTCGAACTCGACATCTTCGACCCCCGCCGGCTCAGCGAGAAGGTCGGTGATGCTTGCGCTATCGCCAGCGAGACGCGCATACGCCTCGAATGACAACAGGACGTGCGACGGTCGTCCCCGATCGGTGATGTACACCGGGCCGGCCAATGCGGCCCGCTTCGCCCCACCGGTGTCCTGGTTGAACTCACGGCTGGTCACCTGCGTCGACGTCAATGTGGGTGCCTCCTTCGTCCCATGTAGCAATGTTACTACTGTGCCTCTGCCCGGGCAACGCCTTCGGCGGCGCGAGGACGCCGACGAGGTAGCGATCACCCTCCCCGCGGCGCTGGCTACGAAGCGGCCCGGCGTCCCGAACCACCATTCCGGGAGCCGGGTTCGAGCCGCTCGCCTCGGTCCCGTGCACCCCCCGCGCCCGTCGGCTCGGCGCGGCTGTCGACGCCATCGTCGGCATCGTCGAGCGGATCGAACCGGTCGTCGAGATCGTCGTCGGCCAGGTACCCGCCCCCGGGCACGACGTGGAGCAGTTCGCCCTCTCCCAGGTCGTCGAGCTTCTCGCCGAGCGCGGTCAGTGTCCTGGTGCCGAGGTGACCGGCGACGCCGACATCGGCGCGCGGTCCAGCGCCGCCGAACGCGCCGTCGGCGTCGACCCACAGGATGCGACCCGGTCGCCGCATGAGCGCCCCGAGCGCGGCCGCTTCCCGCTCGTCGAGTTCGACCGCCCGCCGACCGGCCCGGGCCTCGCCGCTGCGTTCGTCGAGGACGAGCCTGCCGAAGCGCAGGGTCTCGGGCGGGCGGGGGCGCGCCACCCGCCGTCGCCGATGGAGCCCGAAGACGGCGATCGCGCCGGCCGCACCAAGAAGGGAACCGACGAGGGCGATCACGGCGAGCGTGCGCACGGGCGCATCCACCCGGCGCTGCGATGCGGCCGCCGCGGGCGCACCGCCGGTCGTCGCCGCCGGCGTCGAGGATCCGCTGCCGACGTCTGTGTCCGGCGACGAGCCGACCGCCGGCGTGACCGCAGGTGCGCCCGCGCTCTGGGGGTCGGCACGTTCGGGGAGCCCGACGTCGATCGTGGTGCGGTAGGTCTCGGCCACCGCCTGGAGGGCGAGCACGACCGATGGCGATGAGGCGCGGAACGAGACCTGGTAGAGGCTGGTGAGGGTGCGGGCCAGTCGGTCGACGGTGGCCACCAGGTTGTTCGGTCCGTCATCGACGACCGTGACGGCGGTCGAGCCACCCGCGTCGATCGACGTGCCGGCCGGCGCTCCGATCACGAGGGCCG
>JAYUAM010000456.1:0-4225 GCA_043741295.1 Acidimicrobiia bacterium | reverse complement strand
GGGCTCAGCCTGGTGCTCGGTGGCATCGGCGGCGTCGCCCTGTCACAGCGCGTGCTGAGTCGTCGCGTGCGCGAGGACCGCCCGAGCATCGTCGTGCGTATCGCCCGGCTCGCCCTCGTGGTCCCGCGCGGCATCCACGAGGCGGTGTGGGCGCTCGTGCTGCTCACCGTGCTCGGCCGCGACCCGCTGGTCGCCGTCCTCGCCATCGGCATCCCCTACGGGGCGATCACCGCCAAGGTGTACGCCGACATCCTCGACGAGTCGGTCGCCCGCCAGCACCGCACCTTGCGGGCCGCCGGCGCCGGTCGCCTGCAGGCCCTGTTCTACGGCACGTTGCCGACGACCGGCGCCGAGTTGGCGAGCTACGGGTTCTACCGGTTCGAGTGCGCGGTGCGCGCCGCCGTGGTGCTCGGCATGGTCGGCACGGGCGGGCTCGGCTTCCAGCTCAACCAGAGCTTCCAGGGTCTCGCCTACCGCCAGATGTGGACGTCGTTGTACGCGCTCATCGTGCTCGGGGCGGCGGCCGAGTGGTGGAGCGGGCGGGTGCGGCGCAGCCACCGGGCCCGGCGGCCGACGATCATCGCCGCGATCATCCTGGCCGTCGCGTCGTGGTGGCAGCTGCGACCGCACGTGTCGAGGTTGTGGTCGCATCGCACCGCGTCGCGGATCGCGCGCTGGTACCGCGAGAGCTGGCCGCCGAAACTGCCGCGCGGTGGTTGGGACGAGCTGTGGCGGGCCGGGTTGGCCACGATCCACGTCTCGTTCCTCGCGATCATCGGGGCCACGCTGCTCGCCGTGCCGCTCGCCCTGCTCGCTGCCCGCCGGCCGGGGTCCGCGAGCCGTAGCGGCGGTCGTGGCAGCCGGCGTCGTGCGCGCAGCCGGTTCGGCGGCGCGGCCGTCAAGCGCGTCGCGCGGTTCGTGGCGCTCGTCATCCGCTCGATCCCGCCGACGGTGTGGGCGCTGCTCGCCCTGTTCGTGCTCTTCCCCGGGGTGGTGCCCGGCGCGGTGGCCCTCGGCATCTACACCGCCGGCGTGCTCACGCGCCTGTTCGCCGAGGCGATCGAGAACGCCGATTCGCGTGCTCACGACGCGCTCGAAGCGGCCGGTGCCGGCCGCATCGCCGCCTTCGCCTACGGCCGCCTGCCGACCCTTGCGCCGCGATGG
This sequence comes from Acidimicrobiia bacterium, assembly GCA_043741295.1. Taxonomy (GTDB): domain Bacteria; phylum Actinomycetota; class Acidimicrobiia; order Acidimicrobiales; family Ilumatobacteraceae; genus JAYUAM01. The sequence continues at coordinate 3,061 of JAYUAM010000456.1, read as the reverse complement.
ACGGCGTTCTCGCTGTACCGGTGGGAGGTCGCCGCACGCGATGCCGCGGTCGTGGGCATCGTCGGCACCGCCGGTCTCGGCCGCCTTCTGGTCGAGCAGACCGCCGGGTTCGCCTACCCGCGCATGACCACCACGGTGATCGCCCTCATAGTCGTGACCTTCGTGGTCGATGCGATCAGCACGTTGCTCCGGGGACGGCTGCGGTGACCCCGCTCTCGGACCGTGTCGTGCCCGACCCGACCAGGTCGGACCCGACCAGGTCGGACGACCTCGGACCAGGCCGGCGCGCCCGCGTCGGCTGGTTCGAGCGCGCCCGAGTCGCCGTCGTGGCCGTTGGCGCGGCCATCATGGTCGTCGTCAGCGTGACGCACGGCTGGAAGGTGGAGCTCGACAAGCGGACGAATCTCGGCGCCGCGCCCCTCGTCGGCAAGTGGCGGAGCCCGCGGTTCGGGTCGTCGTTGCTCATCGCCGGGGCGATCGCCGCAGTCGTCGTCGCCTATGGACCGGTGGCGGCAGCGCGCTGGCGATTCCGGCGACTGCTCGCGGCCGGTGGTAGCTCCGCCGTGGCGTTCGCGCTCGCCCTCGCGGCGTCCGGCGGGCGCGGGCACATCCTCGACCCGGTCGTGAACAAGACCGAGTACTGGGCGAACCTGAAGACGCTCCCGCCCGCCGGAGAGATGCTCCGCCAGTACGGCACGATCCGCTTCCTGCTCGGCTACAGCGTGCATGCCAAGGGCCACCCACCGGGTTTCCTGCTGCTGCTGAAGGCGTTGGCGGCGGTCGGTCTCGGCCACCCGTGGGTGGCCGGCGCGCTGTCGTACCTCGGCATCGCCGGCGTCGTGGTGGCGGTGGCCGCGACGGTGCGCATCGTCGCTGGCGAGGACGTAGCCCGCCGGTGCATCCCCTTGCTGATCGTGGCGCCGTACGCAGTGTGGATGGGCACGTCGGCCGACGCGTTCTACGCCGCGGTCGTTGCCACCGGCGTGTTCCTGCTCGCCGCCGCCGTGACCTCGGAACGTCCGGCCCGACGGCGCGCAACGGCGCTCGCCGGCGGCGTCACCCTCGCCTCGGCGTTGTTCCTCACCTACGGCGCGACGCTGTTCATGCTGCTACCGGTCGCCGTCGTCGTCGCCCTCGGATGGCGGCGTTGGCGGGCGATGCTGGAGGTGTTCGTCCTCGCGGGGATGGGCGCCGCCGCCGTCACCGCCGGCTTCTCCGCGGCCGGCTTCTGGTGGTTCGACGGACTCGCCACGACACGGACGCTGTACCACTGGGGCACGGCCCAGTTCCGCCCGGCGAAGTACTTCTTCGTCGCCAACATCGCGGCGGCCGGCATCGCCTGCGGTCCCGCCGTGGTCCTCGCCGTCGGCCGTCGGCGCCGGGCCGCGGTGTGGCTGCTTGTCGGCATCACGGCGGTGTGCCTGCTGGCGGCCAACGCCTCGCAGTACTCGAAGGGCGAGGTCGAGCGCATCTGGTTGATGTTCTTCCCGTGGTTCGTGCCGGCCGCCGTCGCGCTGCACCGGCGCCGCTCGTGGATCGCCGTGCAGGCGGCCTTCGCCATCGGCCTTCAGCTCACGCTCGTGTCGAAGTGGTGACCGGCCGCCACGACCACTGGCAGCAGGTGTGGTCGACTCGCGCGCCGACCGACACGAGCTGGTACCAGGACGACCCGGCCATCTCGCTCGCCCTCGTGCGCGGTGTCTCGGGGCCGCACGATGCAGTGGTCGACATCGGCGGTGGCGTGTCGCCGCTCGTGGTGCGCCTCGCCGAAGCCGGCTACCGCGACCTGACGGTCGTCGATCTGGCCGAGGCCGCGCTGGCGGCGCTCGATGACGTGCTTGCGAACGCGATGGGCGACCACCACGTGCAGCTCGTGGCGACGGACGTCCTGGCCTGGCGACCCGGGCGCACGTTCCGCGTGTGGCACGACCGCGCTGCGTTCCACTTCCTCGTCGACGAGGCCGACCGCGAGGCCTATGCCGCGTTGGCCGCCGACTCGGTCGAGTCCGGTGGGCACGTGGTGCTCGCCGCCTTCGCACCCGACGGGCCCGCGCAGTGCAGCGGGCTGCCGGTGCACCGCAGCGACGCCGCCGCGATCGCCGATCTGTTCGCGCCGGCCTTCACGCTCGTGGCCGAGACCGACGAGCACCACCTCACGCCGTGGCAGTCGGCGCAGCACTTCCAGTACGTCGTGCTCCGCCGGCAGTAGCGACGGTTGGCGCGGTGCTCGCTAGCGTCGGCCGTCGACAAGGGGGTGGGCCGTGGAGCTCGCATCGGGAAAGGTCGCCGTCGTCACCGGCGCAGCGGGAGGTATCGGGCTGGCGCTCGCCGAACGGTTCGCTGCCGCCGGCATGCACGTCGTGCTTGCCGATGTCGACGATGCCGGGCTCGCGGCCGCGGCGGCGAAGATCGGCGTGACGGGGGTCGAGACGCTCATCGTGCGCACCGACGTGAGCAGCGCGGACAGCGTCGACGCGCTCGCGGCCGCGACCTTTGACCGGTTCGGCGCCGCTCACGTCGTCTGCAACAACGCCGGCGTCACCTCGCAGGCCGACCCCTGGTTCGGCCCGTTGTCGGCGTGGGAGTGGGTGCTCGGCGTGAACTTGTGGGGTGTCGTCCACGGGGTTCGGGCGTTCCTGCCCCGCCTCGTCGCCCAGGGCGGGGGCCACATCGTGAACACCGCGTCGATCGCCGGCCTGCTGCCCGGCTTCGGCCCGAGCTACGACGCGTCGAAGCACGCCGTCGTCGCGATCACCGATGACCTCTATCGTTCGATGACCACGGCCGGCCTGCCGATCGGGGTAAGCGTGCTGTGCCCGGGTTGGGTGCGCACCCGCATCCTGGACGCCGAGCGCAACTGGCCCGGCGCGTATGGCGATCGTCCCGATGCCGCGTTCGGGAGCGACATCGTCCGTCGCCACGTCGGTCGGGCGATCGACGAGGGGATCACACCGGCCGCGGTGGCCGACCGGGTGGCCGAGGCGATCGGCGAGAACCGGTTCTGGGTCTTCCCCCAACCCGAGTTCGTCGACCTCGCCGTGCGCCGTTGGCACGGCATCGC
>JAYUAM010000455.1:0-9794 GCA_043741295.1 Acidimicrobiia bacterium | reverse complement strand
GGTCAGGATCGACGGGCGCGGTGCGCGCGTCGCACCGGCTGATCGCCGCGGGGGAGTCCAATGGCCGTCGAACGCTTCCCGGTGGAAGCCACCCACATCATGATGTTCGCCCGTGCCATTGGCGACCTGAACCCGGTGTACGCCGACCCGTCGTCGCCCGCGGCGGTCGGGTTCGGCGGCATCATCGCCCCGCCGACGTTCACGATGGCGGGCGCGCAGTTCGACCCGGAGAACCCGCTCATCCCCCGACCCGGTGAGCCGTGGTTCGGCTCGGCCCGCGAGCCCACGGGTGGAGTTCGCGAGAGCACCGGGCGGCTGCACGCCGAGCAGCACTTCGAGTACCACCGCCCGCTCCTCGCCGGCGAGGTGCTCACGACCGTCGAACGCGATGGCGAGACGTGGCAGAAGGAGTCCAAGCGCGGCGGCACCCTCGCGTTCGAGGAGCGGTTCATCGAGTACCGAGTGGCGGACACGGGCGAGCTCGTCGTCACCGCACGGTTCGTCAGCGTCCAGCCCTCGCAGGCCGTCACCCCCGGCTGAAGGAGATGATCGTCATGGCCCTCAGCGCCGCATCGCTCACCGTCGGCGATTCCCGTTCGCTCGTCGTCCTCGACAACATCAGCCGCACGCAGATCGTGATGTATGCCGGTGCGTCCGGCGACTACAACCCGCTCCACAGCGACGAGGTGTACGTCACCCAGGTCGCCGGCTATCCCGGCGTCTTCGCCCACGGCATGTTGAGCATGGGAGCCACCGGCCGCGTGCTCACGGACTGGGTCGGCAACGGTCGGCTCACGAAGTACGGGGTGCGGTTCGTGAACCAGGTGTGGCCGGGCGACACGCTGACCGCGACCGCCACCGTGGAAGCCGTCCGCGAGCACGGCGGTGACCACTTCGTCGACTTCTCGGTGACCACCGTGAACCAGGACGGCAAGCCCGTCGTGACCGGCACCGCCACCGCCCGCATCGACCCCTGACGTCTCGGCCGTGGGATCGCGGACGCTCCTCATGCCGGCGACCGGTGCTCGCTGGCTGCGGGTCCCGACCTGCCGGCATGAGGTTGACATCTGACATACATCAGATAGGGTTCGGCCATGCGTGCAGCCAGCGAAGTGACCTTCACCGAGCTCCTTCGTGAGCCCAAGGCCGTCGTGGCTCTCGTCGAGCATGGCCCTGTCGTCGTCCACCGGCGCGGTGCCGCTGATCTCTGTCTCAGCCTTGCGGCCGGCGGCGGCGGTGCCTCGTCGGCGTTGTCGATCCTGGGGCCGGCACTCGGGGCGATCGCCCGCGAGCCGGCGTTCGCCTCGCTCCTTGGTGATGCGTTGCCTTGGACTGCGTTGCTGCCAGACGACGATCGCTCGAGCTTCGCCGCCGAGCTCGCGTCCACGATCGCGGCCTGCGCGTCGCTCGACACCTGGGAGCCCCTGACAACCGTGCTGCACCAGTGGGCGGAGACCGCGCGCTACTGGGCGGATCCGCAGGCGCAGTTCGCTCGCGGTCGAGCGGGCGACGGCGACGTCGTCTCCCGGCCGTAGCACGTGGCTCGGCGTGGTGAGCGCGTAGCCCGTCCCGGTCGCAAGGGTGGCTGGCAGCTCCGTTTCGCCGACAACGCCCCTGGTGATGGTTGGGAGGAGCTGTGCCGGAACGCTCCGAGTGAGACCCGGGTTGCTTACGATGCCATCGAGAGCGATCCGTTCAGCCGCCTGAACCCGCGGCGTCAGTTCCGCTTGAAGGGCACCGCCGACTCGGTCGAGGTGAAGGGCACGCGTCTCGAGCAGTGGCAGTACGAGGTCACCGGTGCGGCTCGGGTGCTCTACGCGCCGGACTCGGCGACACATGTGGTGTGGATCGTCCTCGCGCGTGTGCGGCATCCGAAGGACACCGAGTAGCGATGTCGCACGCTGGGCGTCAGCGGTTCGCGGCGGCGAGCGAGGCCGCTTTGCGGATCAGCTCGAGAACGAGGGGCCCGAAGATCTCGACCTTCGGGTTCACGTTCGCCCCCGTGAGGAACCGGCTGTAGCTCTGCTCCAGCACGATGCCGAGCTTCCAGCGGGCGAGCACGATGTAGTAGATGACGTCCTCGGTGGAGCGACCGCTGTGGCGCTCGTAGCAGGCGCACATCTCCGCGAGCGTCGGCATGCCACCGAGGTCGACGTAGTGCGACATGTCCTCGGCCTCGGGTCCCCAGCTCACCAGGATCCAACCGAGGTCCAGCAGCGGGTCGCCGATCGTCGTCATCTCCCAGTCGATGATCGCCGCGAGCTCGGCCGGCGCGCCGTGGCGGTACATGACGTTGGCGAACTGGTAGTCGCCGTGCATGATCCCCGGCGTCCAATGCTTCGGCTGGTGCGTGCGCAGCCACGCCGCGGCCTCGTCGAGTCCGGGCAGCTCGCGGCACTTGATGCGGTCGAGGAACGCGAGCCATCGGTCGACCTGGCGCTCGTGGAAGTTGTCGGGGCGCCCGAACCCCTGCAGCCCGCGCGCCTGCCAGTCGACGTTGCCGAGCAGCGCCGCACCACGCACGAGCTCGTAGGCGAGCCCCGGGCGGACCGCGAGGTCGCTGGCGAAGGGCTCGGCCCATCCACCGAGATCGGCCGGCGACCAGCCGTCGACCGCGTCCATCAGGTAGAACGGCATGCCGAGCAGGTCGGTGTCGTCCGACCCGGCGACGTACTCGGCGTGAGGGACGTCGGCACCCTCCAGCGCCTTCACGAGCCGGTGCTCGCGACGGATGCCATCGAGGCGGTCCGCCACCGCGCCGGCAGGCGGCTTGCGCATGACCATCGTGCGCCCACCGCGCTTCACGATCATGAGCTCGTTCTGCGATCCCCCGGAGAGCGCGTCCATCTCGGGGAGCTCACCGGCGCCGGCTACATCGTTGCGGTCCATCCACCGTGCGAACGCTTCGACGTCGAAGCTGGCGGCTGTCTCAGCCATGCGTCACTCCCGTTCGTTTCCCCGACGATCGATCTGACAGTATCGTCAAGGCCGCACGGCGCAGGAATCCACCACCGCCACCGTCGCCTTCCGCGACCGCCTTCCGCCACGCGTTCCGTCGCAGCACGGGCACGGCACCTGGAGGTTCGGCGAACGGCGAAGCGAGGCGGCGCCGTGAGCACGGCAGGCGAGCGCAAGCGAGCTCGAGGAGAACGGGAGCACGGCGATGGCATGGGACTTCGAGACCGATCCTGAGTACCAGGCGATGCTCGACTGGGCCGACGACTTCGTGCGTCGCGAGGTGGAGCCGCTCGACCTCGTGCTCGGAAACCCGTACGACAAGAGCAAGCCCCGCGTCATCGAGCTGATCAAGCCGCTGCAGCAGACCGTGCGCGAGCACCATCTGTGGGCCTGCCACCTCGGACCCGACCTCGGGGGGCCCGGCTACGGCCAGGTGAAGCTCGCGCTGCTCAACGAGATCCTGGGCCGCTCGTCGTGGGCGCCGACGATCTTCGGGTGTCAGGCACCCGATTCGGGCAACGCCGAGATCCTCGCCCACTACGGCACGCAGGCGCAGAAGGCGAAGTACCTCCAGCCGCTGCTCGACGGCGAGATCTCGTCGTGCTACTCGATGACCGAACCCCACGCCGGTGCCGACCCGACGCTGTTCACCACGCGCGCCGAGCTCGACGGTGACGAGTGGGTCATCAACGGCCACAAGTGGTTCTCGTCGAACGCGCGCTTTGCCGAGTTTCTCATCGTCATGGCGGTGAGCAACCCTGACGTCAGCGCCTACCAGGGCATGTCGATGTTCATCGTTCCGGCCGACACGCCAGGTGTGGACATCCTGCGCAACGTCGGCATCGGCACCGAGGCCGAGGAGGAGGGCTCGCACGCCTACATCCACTACGACAACGTGCGCGTACCCGCCGACCACGTCCTCGGCGGCGAGGGTCAGGCCTTCGCCATCGCCCAGACGCGCCTCGGTGGCGGGCGCATCCATCACGCGATGCGCACCATCGCCATCGTGCGTCAGGCGTTCGACTTGATGTGCGAACGCGCCCTCGCCCGCGAGACGCGCACCGGGCCGCTGGCCTCGCTGCAGATGACGCAGGAGCGCATCGCCGACAGCTGGATCGAGATCGAGCAGTTTCGCCTGCTCGTGCTGCGCACGGCGTGGCTCATCGACCGTCACAACGACTACCAGCGCGTGCGTAAGGACATCTCGGCGATCAAGGCGGCGATGCCGAAGGTGCTCTACGACGTGGTCCAGCGCTCGATGCACCTGCACGGTTCGCTCGGCATCTCGAACGAGATGCCGTTCTCCCGGTGGATGGTGTCGGCCGAGGCGCTCGCCCTGGCCGACGGCCCGACCGAGACCCACAAGGTGGTGGTCGCCCGCCAGGTGCTCAAGGAGTACCAACCCCACGACGGCCTGTTCCCCAATGGCCACTTGCCGACCCGTCGCGACGCGGCCCGGGCGAAGCTCGCCGACTTCCTCGAGCGCGAGGCCGCCGACCTGTAGCTGGCGCGCGTCGGTGCCGCCGTTTCCGGCGGGCTCGCTGCGCTCAGCCGTCCGTCGACGTGGTGCGCTGGCGGTGGGCCCTCGCCACGACCGCGGCCATGTTCTCGCGCAGCGTTTCGCTGCCGACCGCGGCGAAGCCGATCGCCAGGGACGTCTCGCGGTGGCGTCGGTGGGCGTCGTGCAGCGGGAGCCCACCGGTCTCGTCCCAGTCGCGACGCATGGCGGCGATCATCGCCGGGTTCTGCTCGGCGATCGCCGAGGCGAGCCCGAGGGCGAAGGGCAGCAGCTCGTCGTGGGGAACGACGTGGTTCGCCAACCCGATGCGCAGGGCGGTCGCGGCATCGACGAAGTTGCCCGTCATCGACATCTCGCGCGCCCTGGCCATGCCGACGCGGCGCGGCAGGTCGACGAGCACCGGCCCCGGGAACACGCCGACGCGCACGTGGGTGTCGGCGAAGGTGGCTCGGTCGGAGGCGACGATGAAGTCACAGGCGAGCGCGACCTCGAAACCGCCGGTGACGGCCGGTCCGTTCACGGCGGCGATGACCGGCACAGCCGATCTGGCGATGGCACCGATGAACGGCGGCAGCTCGGCGAGCTTGTCGGTGCCGAGGTTGCGCAGGTCGAGTCCGGCGCAGAACGCCGGGTCGGCCCCGGTGATCACGATGCAGCGGGCATCCTGCGCAGCATCCATCGCGTCCACCAGTGCGGTCGCCACCTCGACGTTCACCGCGTTGCGCGCCGCCGGACGGTTCAGCGTGACCACGGCGACGCTGTCGGCGCGGCGCTCGACCACGACCATCGGCTCGGCGGCCGAGCTCACGGCATGCCGCCGTCGACGGGGAGGATCGCGCCGGTCGTCCAGCTCGAGGCGTCGCTGGCGAAGTAGAGCGCAGCGCCGATCACCTCGTGAGGGTCGCCCGCGCGCTGCATCGCGTAGGTCTCCTTCATCCGGGCCGTGACGGCGTCGAGATCCCACGCCTCGCTGATGTCGGTGAGGAACGGGCCGGCCTGGATGCAGTTGACCCGCACCTTCGGGCCGAACGCGTGGGCGAACCCGATCGTCATCGCGTTGAGACCGGCCTTGGCCGCCGAGTAGGGGATGATCGTCGGGCCCGGTCGGGTGGCACCGCCACTCGAGACGTTGATGATCGAGCCGCCGTCGCCCGCGGCCATCTTCGTACCGATGTTCGCCATCAACCGGAACGGGCCCTTCAGATTCACGTCGAACACCTTGTCGTAGAGCGCCTCGCTGTGCCCGGCGAGGCTCTCGTACAGCGGCGACATGCCGGCGTTGTTCACCAGCACGTCGATGCGGCCGAACCGCTCGTACACGGCCTCGATCATCGTGTCGATCTGCTGCCAGTCGCCGACATGGCAGCCGATCGCCATCGCGTGGCGATCGGTGGTCCGCTCGATCTGCTCGGCGAGCGCGACGCAGTTCTCGAGTTTGCGGCTGGCGATGACGACGTGGGCACCGGCGGCGGCGAACGCCTGAACCATCTCCTTGCCCAGGCCCCGCGACCCGCCCGTGACGACGGCGACCTTGTCGGTGAGCAGGAACCGGTCGCACGGATCGGTGAGCTCTGGCACGGTCCCTCCGGCGGTGTGTCGGCACGATCTGACGTATGTGTCAACATCCTTTCATGGGTGATGCACAGCAACCGATTCGGGTGGGGCTCATCGGCGTGGGGTGGGGCTCGGTCGTGCAGACGCCGGCGTTCTCGATGGTGCCGCCCTTCGTCGTGTCGGCGTTGTGCTCGCGTCGGGCCGAGCGCGTCGCCGCCGCCGGCGAGAAGCTCGGCATCGCCGACGTGAGCACCGACTGGCGAGCGTTCGTCGAGCGGGACGACCTCGAAGTCATCTCCATCTGCACGCCAGTCGACCTCCACCACGAGCAGGCGATGGCGGCGATCGCTGCCGGCAAGCACGTGCTCGTCGAGAAGCCGGTGGGTCTCGATTCCGGGCAGACGGGCGAGATGGTCGCGGCCGCCCGGGAGGCCGGGGTCGCCAACGCGGTGTGCTTCGAGAACCGCTGGGATCCGGCGCGCCTCGCGATCTGGGATCTTGTGCGTAGCGGCCACCTCGGGGACCCGTACCTTGCGATGGCCCGCAGCGGCGCCGACTACTGGCACCCGTCCCGCGGTCTGCAGTCCGAATGGATGTACCGCAAGGACGACGGCGGCGGCTATCTGATGGGCATGGCCTCCCACGACATCGATTACACGTGCGCGTTGTTCGGCGAGCCCGAAGCGGTTTGCGCCGACGTGCGCACGAGCGTGCCGGCGCGCCAGCGCCCCGACGGTTCGACGCTCGCCGTGGACGCCGACGACACGTCCGTGCTGCTGCTGCGCATGCGAAACGGGATGACCGTGACGATCGCGACGACGGCGATCGCCCTCCAACGGAACTTCAAGGCGTTCGAGGCGTACGGGTCGCACGGGTCGGTGGCGGTCGAGGGGTCGTTGATGGGCGAGGACGATCCGGACATCCGCGTCGGCTCGGTCGAGCTGGACCAGGGAACCGTGCTGCCGGCAAGCTCCCGCCGCCCGGCGAGCGGCCTTGAGGCACCGAAGCGGCGCGCCGCCGGCGCAATCACCGCGCTCGCGCTGATGCTCGAGGAATGGCTCCCCGCGCTGCGCGGTGAGCCGACGTCGGCCCCGTCGCTGGCCGACGGCCATCGCGTCCAACGCGTCGTCGACGCCGCGCGGCGCAGCTCGAACGGGGAGGGCTGGGTTCAGCTCTGACGGCGCAGTGCGTCGGCCAGCACGCCGACGTCGTCGAGGCGCGGGCCGTCGTCCGCGAGCAGCATGTCGAAGTGGCTGGTGCGGCGGATCGAGTAGTCCCGTCGTTCGAGCGCGGCGTCGGCGGGTGCGCTCATCGCGCCAGGGACGCGCTCGGTGACGGGCGGACCTGACATCGGTTCAGCCTACGGGCCGATCACCGGGCCGCGCGAAATGGCAGAATCACGGTGACAAGCCCCGCCCACACCGTCCAGGAGCCCTTCCCATGTCGACGACCTACCGACCCGGCGCCCGCTTGTTCAGCGCCGTCTGTACCACCGAGATGATCGCGGTGAGGGTGCCGGCCGGCCCGGTGGACATCACCATCGGAGGGGTCGCCCCGGTGGCCAGCGCCGCCGAACGGAAGGCTGGCGGTGCCGTCCTCGACGGCCACGGGGGTGGGGCATCGATGGGGAAGCGCTACGTGGACGAGGCGGGCACCGTGGAGCTGTTGTGCACCAAAGCGGGCGATGGCCGGCCAGCGCTATCGGGCGAGTTGCTCGAGCTGAAGGAGGCCAAGGCCCTGCCGGCGAGCGACTGATCGGCAGGCTCCACCCCACCCGCCGGTTCGAGCGGTGCCTCGCCCCGTGGTTGCCCGAATCTGACGATCGCGTCAAACTGGGAGCGATGCACCTCTCATCGCTGGTCGAGATGATCGAGTCGGGCTTCGACGACCGCGAGCTGCTTGGCGACGCCGACCACCGGGTCACCGGCGGCGAGCTCGGACGGCTCGTGCGCCGCGGTGCGGCGGCGGTTGTCGGCGCGGGTGACGCCGTCGTGTATGTCGGCGAGAACCATGCCCTGCTCCCTGTGGCCCTCCTCGCGGCGGCGTGGGCGGGCATGCCGTTCGTGCCGGTCAACTACCGACTCGAAGATCACCACCTGAACGCCCTCGTTGCACGGCAGCCGAACGCCATCGTGCTCGCCGATCCGCACACGGCCCCCCGCCTCGAGGTGCCACACGTGCAGGTGTTGGACGACTGGCTCGCCGCCTTGCCCGCCGCGCAACCGGTGCTGGAGCCGCCGGTGGACGACGACGCCGTTGCCATCGTGCTCTACACGAGCGGCACGACCTCCGAGCCGAAGTCGGCGCTGCTCCGGCACCGTCACCTGATGGCGTACCTGCTCGGCGCGGTGGAGTTCGGTGGCGCCGGCGAAGACGAGGCCGTGCTCGTCTCCGTGCCGCCTTACCACGTTGCCGGCGTGGCGAACATGCTGTCGAACCTGTTCGCGGGGCGGCGACTCGTCTACCTGCGGTCGTTCGACGCTCCGAGCTGGCTCGCCACTGTGCGCAGCGAGCACATCAGCCACGCGATGGTCGTGCCGACCATGCTCGCCCGGATCGTCGATGCGCTGGGTGGTGCGGGTGCGGATGCGCCCTCGCTGCGCTCGCTCTCGTACGGCGGCGCGAAGGTGTCGGAGCGCGTGCTCCTGCGCGCATTGGCCTCGTTTCCCGACACCGGCTTCGTGAACGCCTACGGCCTCACGGAGACGGCCTCGACGATCGCCGTGCTCGGGCCGGACGACCATCGCGACGCCATCACCTCGCCGGACCCCGTCGTCCGACGCCGTCTCGCGTCGGCGGGTCGCGTGCTCCCGATGGTGGAGGTGGAGATCCGCGACGAGATCGACGAGCCCGTGCCCGTTGGATCGGTGGGCATGATCTACCTGCGGGGCGAGCAGATCTCGGGTGAGTACGCCACCGGCAGCCTGCTCGACGCCGACGGCTGGTTCTGCACGCGCGACCGGGGATGGGTCGACGCCGACGGTTACCTCTTCATCGAGGGTCGGTCCGACGACACCATCATCCGGGGTGGGGAGAACATCGCGCCGGCCGAGATCGAGGAGGTGCTCCTCGCGCACCCGGACGTGGCAGAGGCGTGCGTGGTGGGCGTGCCGGACGACCACTGGGGACATCGGATCGTGGCGGCCGTCGTGGTGCGCGTCGGCGCGACCGTTGCGGAGCAGGAACTGCAAGAGGCCGTCCGCCGTGAGCTCCGCAGCTCGAAGACACCCGATGCGGTGTTCTTCCGCCAGTCGCTTCCACACACGGAGACGGGCAAGTTGCTCCGCCGCGTCGTACTGCAGGACATGTTACGTGCCGAACCCGCTGACTGAGCTCGAACAGGACGGGCTCAGGCCGCCAGGCCGGACTTCTCGAGACTGTGGACGCCGCAGGCGGAGCCGAGGCCGATCACATGGGCGAGACCGACCTTGGCCCTTCGATCTGGCGAGGGCCGGCCTCGCGGCGAACGTGCTGGCAGACCTCCCAGACGTTGGCGATACCGGTCGCCGAGATCGGATGACCCTTGGACTCGAGGCCACCAGAGACGTTGACCGGCAACGAACCGGTGCGCCAGGTCGCCCCCGACTCGAAGAAATCGATCGCCCCGCCGGCTTCGCACAACATCAGGTTGTCGTAGTGCCCGAGCTCGGCGGTGGCGAAGCAGTCGTGCAACTCAACGAGGCCGAGGTCGTTCGGCCCGAGGCCGGCCTGCTTGTAGGCCGGCTCGGCTGTCGCGGGTGGGAGGTTGGCGAGGCGGCTCGTG
>JAYUAM010000454.1:0-1689 GCA_043741295.1 Acidimicrobiia bacterium | reverse complement strand
CGACGATGACCCGAAGCCGGCTGCGCGACGCCCACGACGACTGGGAGCGGGGCGAGGTGACGTCGACCACCGCGATCATCGTGATCCTCGTCGTCGCCGCCCTCGCCGCCGGCGCGATCATCGCCCAGAAGATCACGGCAAACGCCAACAAGGTGCCGGTGCCGAACTAGCCGGCCGGCATCCGGCGCCCCCGCCGGGACGCGGTCGAACCCTCGGCCGCGGCCAGCGGCGCGACGATCGAGGTGACGTGCTGTCGACCACCATCGTCGTGCCGCTCGTGCTCGCCGCGCTGCTCGCGATCGTGCAGTTCGGCCTCGCCTACCATGGTCGTCGGGTGCTCGCCGGCGCGGCCAACGACGGTGCGGCGGCCGGCGCCCGGGCCGGGGCGACGGCGTCGGACGGCGCGGCGGTCGCCGACGATCTGCTCCGTCAGTCCGGCAGCGGCGTGCTGCGCTCGTACGCCGCGGTCGGCTCCGTGAGCGGCGACCGCGTCGTCATCGTCACCAGCGCCGACGTCGTGAAGATCCTCCCGTTCCTGCCGACCATGCACCTGCGTGCCAGCGCATCGGCGGCCGTCGAGCGGTTCCGACCGGAGGGCACGCCGTGACGGCGCGGTCCCGACGTGCGGCCGGCCGGCACGGGCCCGAGCACGATGACGGGCACGTGGCGATCGAGGCGGCGATCGCGGTGATCGGGCTCCTGCTCGTGATGTGGCTGTTCGTCGGCGGTCTGCGCCTCACCAACGCCGAGGGCGACGTGCGGGCGTCGGCCCGCGCCGCCGCCCGCGCCGCGGCGGTCACGCTCGGGCCGAGCGGCGAGCAGGCCGCCCGTGACGTCGCCGAGACAACCCTGGCGAACCGGGGCGTGAGCTGCCAGTCGTTGGCGGTCGCTGTCGAGCGAACGGCGGCCAGCGCCCAGGCCGATGTCGCCGGGTTGGTCAAGGTCTCGGTGTCGTGCACCGTGTCGCTCGGCGACGTCGCCCTCGCCGGGTTCGCCGGCACCAGGCGTATGCACGCCGACGCCATCGCTCTCGTCGACGTGTTCCGGGGTGGCGCGTGACGCCGCGGCCGAGCGGGGGGCGGGCGCGGGACGACCGCGGGCAGATGATGCCGGTCGCCACGATCCTCGTCGTCTTCCTCATCATCGGGTTCTGGGCGCTCGTGTCGGCGGGCCAGGCCTGGACCGCACGCCGAGATGTCTACGCCGCCGCCGCCGTCGCGGCCGCCGCCGGAGCCCAGGGATCGCTCGGCCAGCTGCGCGGCGGTGGCAGTGGCGATCTCGACCCGGGCCTGGCGCGGCAACGGGCCGAACAGGTCATCATCGCGTCGGGCTACTCGGGGTCGGTCGCGGTCTCGGGCCAGGTCGTCACCGTCACGATCACCGCGCCCGTGCACTACTCGCTGCCGTCACCGGGCATGCCCGCCGCCGTCAGCGGCTCGGCCACCGCGCGGGCCCAGCGCGGCGTCAGCGGAACCGAGGGCGGCTGACATGGCCCGCACACCCCGCCTCTTGCGATCGTTGGCGGCAACGGTCGCCCTGCTCGTCCTCGTCGGCGGCGTTCCGGCAGCGCTGTGGCGTCTCGGCGGCGGATGGCCACTCCCCCACGCCATGCCCGTGTGGTCGCACGTCGTGCGGGCGTTGCGTCAAGGGGACCTCAGCGCCACCGTCGTCGTGCGCGGACTCGCCGCT
>JAYUAM010000453.1:0-1690 GCA_043741295.1 Acidimicrobiia bacterium | reverse complement strand
GGCTCGGGGGGCGCGGTGATGATCGTCGCCCTGCTCATCGCCACCATCGTGTGGCGTCGCTCTGGCGACATCGTGCTCGCCGGCGTCGTTCCGCTCGCTGCCGCCATCGGCGGAGTGACCGAGCTGGTCGCCAAGCACCTCGTCGAACGGCTCCGGCCGGCAACCGCGGTGTTCACCGGCGAAGCCGGGTTCGGATTTCCATCGGGACACACCACCGGCTTCGTCGCCATGGCCGTTGCCGCGCTGGCCGTGCTGTCGGCCCGCTCGGTGTTGCGGCGCCGAGCCCACCACGTCGCTGTCGTCACCGTCGTCGTGTTCGCGGTCGCCGTCGGGGTCGCACGCGTCGCGGTCGGCGCCCACTACGTGTTCGACATCGCCGCCGGCATGCTGCTCGGCGTGCTCTGCGCCCGTAGTGCCGTAGCGGCGGTGCTCGTCGTCGACCGGCTCGCATCCAACGCCGCACCCGCGCTCGCACCGGTGCCGGCGCCGTTGTCGCAGACGGACATCCGCCACGCCGTCCCGGCGGTCGACGGCGTGTGACGCGGACGCCCACATGAACCCGGCGGCCGTAGGCTCATACGCCGTGGGCCGCGAACAGATCCTCGTCGTCGAGGACGACGAGATGATCGCCACGAACCTGGCGCGGGCCCTCGCCGCCCAGGGCTACGACGTCGCCCACGTGGGCACCGGCCGGGGCGCGCTCGACCACGTCGGTCGGGCGTCGACCGACCTCGTGCTGCTCGACATCGGCCTGCCCGACATCGACGGCATCGAGGTGTGCCGCCAGCTGCGCGCCCGCGACCCGTTGCTGCCCGTCGTCCTGCTGACGGCCCGGCAGGAGGAGATCGACATCGTCGTCGGCCTCGACGCCGGAGCGGTCGACTACGTGACCAAACCGTTCCGGCTGGCCGAGCTGCTCGCCCGCCTGCGCGTGCAGCTGCGGCGCGTCGACCCCGACGCCGCCGATCAGGCCTCGGTCACGGTCGGCGCCCTGCGCATCGACGGTGCCGCCCGACGGGCGTGGTGGCACGACAACGAGCTGGAGCTGAGGGCCAAAGAGTTCGACCTGCTGATGCGACTCGCCGCCGACACCGGGCGCGTCGTTACCCGCGAGACGTTGATGTCGGACGTGTGGGACGAGCACTGGTTCGGTTCGACCAAGACGCTCGATGTGCACATCGCGTCGCTACGTCGGCGGCTCGCCGACGGGGGCGCGGCGACCGATCCGATCACCACGTTGCGCGGCGTCGGCTACCGGTTCGAGCTGCCGTGAGGCGGCGGATCACCACGGCCATCGTCGCCGTCACGGCGTTCGCGGTCGCCGTGTTCGGCGTCCCGCTGGCCATCGTCATCAACCATCTCTACGTCGCCGACGCCCGCACCCGGCTCGAGCGCGAAGCAACCCTCGCCGCCCGCGACATTCCGACCGACTTCGCCACGAACGGCGACCAACTCGACCTGCCGACGAACACCCGAGGCATCGCCGTCGCCCTCTATGCACCGTCGGGCACGAAGGTGTCCGGCGACGGCCCCGACATCGGCGATCGCGCCGTGCAGGAGGCGCTGGCCAACGCCGTCCGCGATCACGAGATCGACGACCACATCGTCGCCGCCGTACCGATCGCCGTGAACGAGGTCGTGATCGGCGTCGTCCGCGCCGAGACCTCACTCCACCCCGCCGAGCACCGCG
>JAYUAM010000452.1:0-9817 GCA_043741295.1 Acidimicrobiia bacterium | reverse complement strand
GTCCCCGCGGGCCGACGCCCAGGACTTCAGTCGGCGTGGCGATGGAACGGCACCGATTCGGGGGTGAGCGGCGTGTTGCCGAGGATGAGGTCGGCGGCCTTCTCCGCGAGCATCATGACCGGCGCGTAGATGTTCCCGTTCGTTACGTACGGCATGGACGAGGCGTCGACCACGCGCACGCCATTCAACCCGTGCACGCGCATGGTGAGCGGGTCGATCACCGACTGGTCGTCGACGCCCATGCGGCACGTGCACGACGGGTGCAGCGCCGTCTCGCCGTCCTTGCGCACCCAGTCGAGGATCTGCTCGTCGGTCTCCACCGTCGGACCGGGCGAGATCTCGCCGCCGTTGAAACCGTCCATCGCCGGCTGCGACAGGATGCGTCGGGTGACACGGATCCCTTCGACCCACTCCCGGCGGTCCTGATCGGTCGACAGGTAGTTGAAGCGCAGTGCCGGCTTCACGCGCACGTCGGGCGAGGTGATCGTCACCGAGCCGCGGGCATCGGAGTACATCGGGCCGATGTGCACCTGGTAGCCGTGGCCGCCCTCGGGCGCCGAACCGTCGTAGCGCACGGCGATCGGCAAGAAGTGGAACATCAGGTTCGGGTAGGCGACGTCCTCGTTCGAGCGGGCGAAGCCACCGCCCTCGAAGTGGTTCGTAGCTCCCGGACCCTTACGTAGGAACAGCCACTGCGCGCCGATGATCGGCCGCCGCCACTTCTCTAGCGCCGGCGCCATCGACACAGGCTGCGTGCACCGGTGCTGCACGTACACCTCGAGGTGGTCCTGCAGATGGGCGCCCACTCCCGGCAGGTGGTGCGCCACCTCGACGCCAACGGCGCGGAGCTGGTCCGCATCGCCGACGCCCGACACCTGCAGCAGCTGCGGCGAGTTGATCGCCCCACCGCACAGGATCGTCTCGCCCGCGGTGACGCGTCGCACCGCGCCGCGCCCCGACCGGCCGGCAAACTCCACGCCGACGACGCGCGACCCCTCGAACACGAGTCTGGTGACGAGCGCACGGGTGATCACCTCGAGGTTCGGCCGGTCCATCACCGGGTGCAGGTACGCGCGCGACGCGCTCAGCCGGCGACCGCGTCGCACGTTGCGGTCGAACGCCGCGAACCCCTCCTGCTGGTAGCCGTTGACGTCCTTGGTGAGCGGGTAGCCGGCCTGGACCGTCGCCTCGAAGAACGCGCCGAACAACGGGTTCGTGGCCGGACCGCGCTCAAGCTCCAACGGACCATCGCCGCCGCGGTACTCGTCGGGTCCGGCGAGACAGTTCTCCATCTTCTTGAAGTACGGCAGGCAGTGGGCGTAGTCCCACGACTCCATGCCCGGGTCGGCCGCCCAGCGCTCGAAATCGAGCGGGTTGCCGCGCTGGAAGATCATCCCGTTGATCGAACTCGATCCACCGAGCACCTTGCCGCGGGCGTGGTAGATCCGCCGCCCGTTCATGAACGGCTCCGGCTCCGACTCATACTTCCAGTCGTAGAACCGGCTGCCGATCGGGAAGGTGAGCGCCGCGGGCATGTGGATGAAGACATCCCACTTGTAGTCGGGCCGCCCCGCTTCGAGCACGAGCACGCGTGTCGACTGGTCGACACTTAGCCGGTTGGCCAACGCGCAGCCGGCCGACCCACCCCCGACGATGACGTAGTCGTAGCTCGTGTTCCGGGGTGAAGCCATGCTGCCAGGGTCCTTCGGTTGGTGAAACGCCCATTCTGCCGCGCGTGGCGGTGTGTGCGGATCGACGGACACCGGCGACGACGCACCACAATGGTCCGATGAGCGATGCTGCACCCGCCGCACCGACCGGGCCGACGACGGCGACCTCGCCCGATTCGGCGGGTCGGTTGCCGGACGATGGCGCGCCGATGACCACGAACCTCGTCACGGCCACATGGGCGCTGTTCCTCGGGCTCGGCCTGCTGCTCGCTGGCGCCGGACTGATCGGCACGCTGCTCGGGGTGCGCTCGGAGCAACTCGGGTTCTCCCGTCTGGTCAGCGGCGGCATCAGCGCCGCGTACTACGCCGGGTTCCTCGCCGGTTCGCGGCTCGCCCTCGGTGCGCTCGGGCGCGTCGGCCACGTCCGGGTGTTCGCCGCCCTCGCCGCGCTCGCCTCGGCCTCCGTGCTCGCCCAGGGCCTCGCCGCGTACCCCGCCGTTTGGATCCCGATGCGCTTCGTCACCGGCCTGTGCATGGCCGGCCAGTACGTGGTGGCGGAGTCCTGGCTCAACGGGCTCGCCTCGAACGAGAACCGGGGGCGACTGCTGGCGATCTACATGGTCGTCACCAGCCTCGGCTTCGGCGCCGGTCAGTTGCTCGTCGCCGCGGGCAACACCGCGACGCTCGGGCTCTTCGCCGTCGCCAGCCTGCTCTTCTCGCTCGCCGTCACACCCGTGGCGTTGTCGGAGACGACAGGCCCGAGCATCGACCGGTCCGCCCACATCTCGTTGCGCGAGCTGGCCGGCATCGTGCCCACCGGCATCGGCACGGCGCTGCTCGTCGGCGTCGCCCACGGGGCGCTCACCGGTCTCGGGCCGGTGTACGCAACGGCGGTCGGCCTGCGACCAAGCCAGGTAGCGGTGTTCGTCGCCGCGCCGATGGTCGGCGGCGTCGTGTTCCAGTGGTCGATCTCGGCGGCATCAGACGACATCGACCGGCGCGCCGTCGCGCTGGCGGTGTCGCTCGTCGCCGTCGTCACGTCGGTGGCGCTCACGATCCACCCATCGGGCACCTGGCTCTCGTACGCCGCCATGTTCGTGCTCGGCGGGATGACGTTCCCGCTGTACTCGCTGGCTGCCGCCTACACGAACGACTGGACGCCGCCCGATCGGATGCTGGCCGCCGCATCGCAGCTCGTCACGGTCTACGGGCTCGGGGCGCTGGTGGGGCCGATCGTGGCCGGCGCGATCATGAACGGCGCCGGCCCGCACTCGTTCTTCTGGACGATCGCGGCGATGCACGCGGCGATCGCCGCCTTCGTGTTCTATCGACTGCTTGCGTGGCGGGCGCCGCTCGCCAAGGCGCCGTGGAGCGAGGTCTCGTTCCCGGCGCGGGCGTTCTTCATTCCGGCCACCGTCGTCGCCGTCGGCCGCCGCCTACGCCCCCGCCGCGAACGGTAGGCGAAACCACGCACCGGCCGACGCGAGCCAGACCGCGGCGCCGCTCGAAAACGGCGACAGCCGCCGGGCGAACCCGACGGCTGTCGTCGTCACACTTGAGGTGGAACGGCGTCAGCCGAGCCAGGCCTTCACGACATCCGGATTGGCGTCGACCCACTTCTGAGCCGCCGCCGCAACCTGCTTGGCATCGCCGTCACCGGCGCCGGCGATCTCGTTCTGCTGATCACGGGTGAGCTTGAACTTCTTCAGGAACGAGAGCGCCGCCGGGTTCTTCGTCGCCAGCTTCACCGATGCCGCCTTGTACAGATGGTCGACCGGGTAGTCGCAGTTGTACTTGCCGTCCTTGGCCGCCGCCGAAGCATCACAGGCCGGGGTCACTGCGGGCAGCTTGATCTCGGTGAGCTTCACCTTCGACTGCAACCAGTGCGGCTGCCAGAACTGCAGGAGCAGCGGCTTCTTGTCGGCCACGGCCTGCTGGATCGCCGTGATCTCTGCGGCCTCCGAACCGGCCACCACGAACTTCAGCGGCAGCTTCAGGTTGGCGATGATCTGCTCGTCGTAGCTCACGTAGCTCGGGTCGCCCATCAGGAACGCGCCGAGCGAACCCGACTCCGCCGTGGCGAACTGCTTGGTCTTGGCCGGATCCTTGAAGCCCTCCCACGTCTTGAGCGAGGGGTCGGCGTCGGTCATGTACGAAGGCACGTACCAACCGATCTTGGCGTCCGGCCCCAGCACGCCGATGTCGGTCACCGTCTTCTTCTCGTCGATGTAGGTCGTCTTGTCCTTGGCGTGACCCGACGGCCAGATCTCGAGGTTGGCGTCGATGTCGCCCGAGTCGAGGCCCGCCCACGACGCATTCTCGTCGATCTCGACGAGCTTCACCGCCGTCTTGAGCTTCGACTCGAGGACGATCTTGGCGACGTTGGCGTTCACCGCGGACCCGGTCCAGGGGTTGATGGCGAGGGTGATCCCTTTGCCGGTGTTGGTGGCGGCACCGCCACCCGATGTGCTGCTGCTGCCGCACGCTGCGACCCCCAGCAGCAGCGCGCCGGACAACGCCACGCGCAGGCTACGAACCTTCATGCTCTCCCCGATCGTTCAATGGTGTCGGCGACGAGCCCCGCCCCAGGTCTGCGTGATCCTGTCGAGGACGATCGCCAGGAGAACGATAGCCAACCCGCCGGCCACGCCGCGGCCGATCTCGGATTTGGTCAGTCCATAGACCGTTTCCAGGCCGAGGGCACCGGCACCGACGAGGGCGGCGATCACGACCATCGAGAGCACCATGATGATCGTCTGGTTGATGCCGAGCATCACCGCCTTGAGGGCGAGCGGCAACTGCACCTTGAGCAGCTCCTGGCGCGGCGTGGCCCCGAACGAGAGGGCCGCTTCGCGGGGCCCGACCGGCACCTGACGCAGGCCCAGGCTCGTGAGGCGGATGCCCGGCGGCAGGGCGTAGACGATCGACGCCACGACCCCTGGCACGCGACCGACGTTGAACAGGAAGATCACGGGCACGAGGTAGACGAACGCCGGCATCACCTGGGCGACGTCGAGCACGGGACGCAGAGCTCGCTCGACCCGATCGGATCGCCCGGCCAGGATGCCGATCGGGACGGCGAGAGCGACCGACAGCACCACGATGACGAGCACCTGGCTCAGTGTCTCCATCGCCAGCGGCCACACCCGCAGCGCGGCGATGCCGACGAAGCAGGCCCCGCACAGAACGGCGAGGCGACGCCCGCCGCTCAACCAGGCGACGAGCACGACAGCGGCGATGACGAGCCACCACGGCGAGTTCGTGAGCAGGTCGCGTACCGGGTTGAGGATGTGCAGCACCATGAAGTCGCTGAACGACTTCGTGCCGCCGACCAGCGGCACACCGCTTCGCAGGTGCGTGTTCGACCACCGGGTCGCAGCGTTGACCGACCCCGCCGGGTTGTAGCGCAGGGCGGACGGGAACTCGTTCACGCCGACGAGGTTCGAGATCACGGACACCAGGCCGACGAGCCCGACCCCGATCAGGCCGAGCTGCCATGCCGGTCGTGCGAGCAGTCCGTTCGGGCGGGCCGACCGCTCTGACGCGCGCTCGCCGGTGGCGACGCGGTCGAGGGCGATCGCCGCGAACACGAGCGCCATACCGGGTACGAACGCGTTGCCGACGTTCACCTTGTCGAGCGCCGACTTCACGTCCTGCCCAAGCCCACCGGTGCCGACCACGGCCGCGAGCACGACGACGCCGAACGCCATCATGATCACCTGGTTCAAGCCGAGCAGCACCGAGCGTCGCGCCATCGGCAACTGCACCTTGGCGAGGAGCTGTCGGCGGGTACTCCCGAACGATGCACCGACCTCGGTCGCCACCTCGGGCACACTGCGCAAACCGTGGTTCGTGAGACGCACGGCAGGGGCGATGGCGAAGATCATCGTCGCGACGATCGCGGGCGGCGACGCGATGCCGAAGAGGATGACGGTCGGCAACAGGTAGACGAATGCCGGCATCACCTGCGTGGTGTCGAGAACCGCGCGCACGACCACTTCGACCCGATCGTTGAGCGCACAGGCTATGCCGAGCGGCACGCCGACGAGCAGTGAGAGCAGGACCGACACGATCATCAGGGCGAGTGTGATCATCGTGTGATCCCACAGGCCGAGCACACCACACCCGGCGATGGTGGCGGCGCCGACGAGCGCGATACGCCAACCGCCCGTGCGCCACCCTATCGCCGCGAAAGCAACGACGACCCCGGGCCAGCGCATTGCCCGCAACAGCCAGAGTGCGCCGTCGTTCAGCCCCCTCAGCGCGCTGCCGATCGGCGAGAAGAACCATCGGAACATCCACGCCGACTGGCGGTGGATCACTGTCCACTTGTAGACGTGATCGACCCACGGCTTCACATGGGCGTCGAGCCACGTGGGCGGGTTCTTGCCGAGCACCATGCCGACGACGGCGATGACCACGATCGTGGCGACGATGGGCAGCCACCGGCGGACTGCGACCGAAGTCGCGGTCGACGAGCCGACCGAGGGGACGGAGATGGTCGCCATGCCGCGCCGTCCTCAGCCCCGTGCCGGCGAGAGGTCCTCGCCGGCCACCACCGAGAGCACGGCGACGCGGTCGACGCTGCCGAGCACTGCGCCGCTGGCATCGACCACACCGATCGGCAGATCGCCGGTGGCCACGTGACGCACGACGTCACGCACCTTCGTTCCCGCGGGCACGGTGACGACGAACGGGCCGCTGCGATCGGGCGACATGATCGTCTCCACCGGCACGACGTGCGAGCGAGGAACGTCACGCACGAAGTTGCGCACGTAGTCGTCGGCCGGCGCAGCGACCACTTCCTCGGGCGTACCGACCTGCACGAAGCGACCATCGCGCATGATCGCGATGCGGTCACCGAGTCGCAGCGCTTCGGACAGATCGTGGGTGATGAACACCATCGTCTTTTGCACCTCGGCGCGCAGGCGGATGACCTCGTCCTGCATGTCGCGCCGGATCAGCGGATCGAGCGCGGAGAACGGCTCGTCGAACAGCAGGATGTCGGGGTCGGTGGCCAGCGCGCGGGCCAGACCGACGCGCTGCTGCATGCCGCCACTGAGCTGATCGGGCTTCGCCCCACCAAGGCCGGCGAGCCCGACGAGCGCGAGGATCTCTTCGGCCTTCGCCCGGCGCGTCGGCTTGTCGACGTCACGGATCTCGAGCCCGAAGGCCACGTTGTCGACGAGGGTGCGGTGTGGCAGCAGACCGAAGTGCTGGAACACCATGCTCACCTTGTGGCGGCGGATGTCGAGCAGTTCGTCCCTGCCCGCCGCGGTCACGTCGGTGGCGCCGATGTGTACGGTGCCGGCCGTGGGTTCGATGAGCCGGGTGAGGCAGCGCACGAGGGTGGACTTGCCGCTGCCCGACAGCCCCATCACGACGAAGACCTCGCCGGGGGCCACGGTGAAGCTCACGTCGCGGATGGCGACGACGCAGCCGGTCTTCGCTTCGAGCTCGGCACGCGGCAGATCGACGTCGGGCGTGCCGACGACACGCGCCGCCTTGGCGCCGAACACCTTCCACAAGCCGGCGACCGAGATCGCCGCGCCCGAGATCGCCGCTCCCGACCCGTTCGTCGATCGCCCTGTCGAGTCCGCGGAGCGCTCCCCCATGGGCCGAGCATAGACGAGGCACTACGGTCACCGACCGTGAGCACTCCGCGCGACGCCGACGTGCGCAAACGGCTGCTCCGGCCCGAACTGCGCACGCGGCGTGGGGCGATCGCCGGGCACGCGGCCCGCAGCGTCGCGCTCTGGTCGGCGGTCGCCGCACTGCCCGAGTGGGCGGCGGCGCGCACGGTGATGCTCTACCTCTCGTTCGGCAGCGAGCCGGACACCGGCGGCCTGGTGGCTCAGGCACTCGTTTCGGGTCGCCACGTCGTGGTGCCGCGCGTCGACGGCCACCACCTGGTCGCGGTGCCCTACCTCCTCGGCGACCCGACCGAACCGTCGAGCTTCGGGGTGCCCGAGCCGACGGCCGAACCGGTCGACCCGACGACGATCGATCTCGCGGTCGTGCCCGGCCTGGCGTTCACCGCCGATGGGCGGCGCATCGGCTTCGGCAAGGGCTTCTACGACCGCTTCCTGCCGGGCCTGCGGCCAGGCTGCGTCACGGTCGGCGCCTGCTTCGCCGAGATGCTGCTCGACGACCTGCCCACCGGGCCGCTCGACCACCGCGTCGCGCTGGTCGTCACGGCATAGTCGGGCGAACATCCGTGCGTTTACCGCGCTCACCGCGGCACACGCACGGATGCGCTCTGCGAGGCGGCTCAGGCGGCGAGGATCTCCCAGAAGATCAGGAAGAAGGCCCACAGGGCGAACATCGAGATGAGCATGTTGCGCACCGACTCGTAGCACCAGTTCAGGCCCTTGCCGGCAACCGCCTTCCAGGGCATCAGCCCGAGGGCGTTGATCTCGAAGATCGCCATCACCACCAGCGCGATGATCCAGTAGGCGGCGAGCTTGCCGTTGGTGAGGTCGTCGGTGTAGCTCGTGTGGCTCTTGAACACCATGAACCAGAGCATCGACACCGAGAAGATGGTGTTCTGCCGAGACGCCATGAGCGCCGCCCGGCCGGCGGCCGGGGTGGCCGGGTTGGCCGCCTTGCCGTCGAGCACGTTGGCCGCGTTCTCGAGCACGACCTTCTGGTTGCGCCAGATGACACCCCACACGTTCAGGAGCATGATCGTGCCGAGGATCATGCCGGTGAGGATGCCGCTGAGGCCCGGCGCTTTGAGACCGGCGGTCCAGTAGTCCTTCGTGATGCCGGTGATGAGGATGCCGGTGAGGAACGTGAACACGGCCGCCCAACGGAACCACCAGAGCGCCTTGCGGGCCAGGATGTTGAGGGCGATGTTGCGCGCCTTCGGGCCGTCACCGTCGTTCCCGTACGCCGCGAACGACGGCACCTGCACGAAGTTGAAGTAGTAGAGCAGGCCGATCCACATGATGCCGGCGAGGATGTGGAGCCAACGGAAGCCCCAGTTCCCCAGCGCATCACGGGAGAAGAACGAAGCGGCGGTGATCATCGGTAGTGGTACCCCCCGGTACGTGGCAGGGACGTGGAGACCGTCCAGCGCGGACGGTAGCACCAGATCGAACGACCGCCGCGAACCCTCGCCGACGGCGGGTCGGCGGACCGACGACGCTAGGCTCGGAACCTCCCATGGCCCATCAGTTCATCTACACCTGTCACAAGCTCGCCCGCTTCTACCCGCCCGACCGAACAGTGCTGGAGAACATCAGCCTCAGCTTCTACCCGGGCGCCAAGATCGGCGTGATCGGGTCGAACGGCTCGGGCAAGTCGAGCCTGCTCAAGATCATGGCCGGCCTCGATGACGGGTTCTCCGGCGAGGCGCGCCTCACCCCCGGCTTCACCGTCGGCCTGCTCGCGCAGGAGCCCCAGCTCGACGCGTCCAAGGACGTGAAGGGCAACGTCATGGACGGCGTCGGCGAGGTGCAGGGCATCATCGACCGCTACAACGAGGTCATGGCGATGTGGGGCGACCCCGACGCCGACTACGACAAGATCGGCACGCTCCAGGCCGACCTGGAAGACAAGATCGCCGCTGCCGACGCGTGGAACCTGGAGCGCAACGTCGAGATCGCGATGGACGCACTGCGTTGCCCGCCCGACGATGCCGACGTCACCGCGCTGTCCGGCGGCGAGCGGCGCCGCGTCGCGCTGTGCCGCCTGTTGCTCAGCCGCCCCGACCTGTTGCTGCTCGACGAGCCCACGAACCACCTCGACGCCGAGTCGGTCGACTGGCTCGAACGCTTCCTGCAGGACTACCACGGCACCGTCGTGGCCATCACCCACGACCGCTACTTCCTCGACAACGCGGCGAAGTGGATCCTGGAGCTCGACCGCGGCCGCGGCATCCCCTACGAAGGCAACTACACCGGCTGGCTCGAACAGAAGCACGCCCGCCTCGCCCAGGAGGAGAAGAGCCAGTCGGCGCGCCAGCGCACGCTCGAGCGCGAGCTGGAGTGGGTGCGCATGTCGGCCAGGGCGCGCCAGTCGAAGGGCAAGGCCCGCCTCACCTCGTACGAGAAGTTGCAGGCCGAGGCCGAGGCGAACCGCGGCGACGACAATCGCATGGAGATCCTCATCCCGCCGGGCCCGCGCCTCGGCGACCAGGTGAT
>JAYUAM010000451.1:0-1693 GCA_043741295.1 Acidimicrobiia bacterium | reverse complement strand
GCAAGAGCCTGGTGCTGACGATCGACTCGACGCTCACCTACGAGGTCGAGCAGATGCTGCTCGACCATCTGAACGGCCTGCGGGCGAAGGGCAGCGCGACCACGGGCGGGATGGTGACGGTGCTCGACCGCATGACCGGCGATGTACTCGCCCTGGCCAGCGTGAGCACCGATCCGACGACCAAGAAGCTGCAGATCAACCAGGGTGCCAACCGGCCGCTGCTCGAAGCGTTCGAGCCGGGCTCGGTCATGAAGATCGTCCCCGCCGCTGGCGCGCTCGATTCGGGCGCTTCGCTGCTCGAGACCTCGTGGCACCTCGACTCACTGATCACGTCGGGCGACGACGAGATCCACAACGCCGAGGTCTCCCCGACGCGCGACCGCACGCTGCGCGAGATCGTCGTCGAATCCGACAACGTCGGCGTCGTCAAGCTCGCCCAGGCGATCGGCCCGACCAAGCTCGAGTCGTACCTGCGCAGCTTCGGCTTCGGCGCCAGGACCCCGATCGACTTCCCCGACGAGAGCACGGGCATCCTGCCGCCGAACAGCAAGTGGTACGGGTCGCAGAAGGACACCATCGCCTACGGTCAGGGCGTGAGCATCACCCAGGTCCAGTTGGCCGCGGCGATGAACACGATCGCCAATAGCGGAACCTACGTGGCGCCCCGGCTGCTGAGCGCCACGATCGACCCGGACGGCACGGTGCACGACCAGCCCGTGGTCGGTGGGCATCGGGTGATCTCCGAGCAGGCGGCGGCCGACATGACCGACGCCCTGCGCGGCGTGGTGTGCGACCGGGCCGGCACCGTCGGCTCGCACCACGACACGTACATGAACCTGCCGGCCTACAGCGTGGCCGGCAAGACCGGCACGGCCTACAAGGCGCAGAGCAAGGCCCGCCTCGTCGGCTACGACAAGAAGGGCCACAAGAAGTTCGACAGCTACATGGACGAGACCGGCGAGCGTCACTACATGGCGTCGTTCGCCGGTTTCCTGCCGGCCAACGACCCTCGACTGACCATCGCCGTCACGATCGACGAGCCGACCGGTCCGTTCCGGTTCGGTGCCAGCGGCGCCGCCCCGCTGTTTGCCAAGATCGGCGCCGAGGCGATGCGCCTGCTGTCGGTGCCGCCGTCGCCGGAAGGCACCGGATGTGTCGCGCCGACCAAGTGACCGGAACGGTTTGATGGGTGGACCGAGATGACCGGGCGCGCCTTCGACGACGTTCTGGACGACGCACCCGGGCTCCGGGTGCGTCGCCGCGTCGGCGGTGATGTCGTCGTCACCGGGATGACCCACGATTCCCGAGGGGTCAACCGAGGCGATGTGTTCGCGTGCGTGCGCGGCGCGACCACCGACGGGCACGATCACGCTCCAGCCGCGGTGGCTGCTGGAGCCGTCGCGCTGCTCGTCGATCACGAACTGGCGGCGGTGCCGGTCCCGCAAGCGGTGGTCGACGACGTGCGCCCGGCAATGGGACCGCTCGCGTCGGCCGTCTACGGTCACCCGTCGAGGGCGCTCACGGTCGTCGGTGTGACCGGCACGAACGGCAAGACGACGACCACGGCGATGCTCGCGTCGGTGTTCGCCGCCGCCGGGAGGCGTTGCGGTGTCGTCGGCACGCTGACCGATGTGCGTACGACGCCCGAGGCGCCGGCTCTCCAGGCGCGCCTGGCGCGGTTCCGCGACGACGG
>JAYUAM010000450.1:0-4239 GCA_043741295.1 Acidimicrobiia bacterium | reverse complement strand
CGTGCAGCGCGGCGAGCGCCGTCAGCCCGCGGGGCGTGCCGCACGGCTGGTCGCGGCCCTGCAGGTAGAGGTTCGTCTGGGGGAGCGTGACCACCGCCACGCCGGCGGCGGCGATCTCCTCGGCGACGGCGCGCTGCACGTCGGGCGGCTGCACCCCGAGGCTCACGCAGTGGCTGGCGGTGGCCCCGTGACCGAAGCCCGTGCGTCGAACCCACGCGGCGAGCGAGCGTACGTCCAGCCCTGCGGGGTCGAGGTGTTCGTCGGTGTGCAGGTCGACGGGCAACCCCAACTCGCCGGCGAGCTCGAGGCAGAACGTCTGCATCGCCGCCGGGTCGGTGGCCAGGTGTGGGACGCCGCCGACCACGTCGGCCCCGGCGGCCACCGCTTCGCGCAGCAGGGCCCAGTCGGCCCACGGCGCGAGCAGCGCGACGATCTGCAGGTCGAGCACGTCGGCGAGCCGTGTGCGCACCTCGGCCAGCGCGGCGACGCACATGACCTGCACGTCGTCGGCCACGTCGACATGGGTACGGATCGCCGTACAACCGTTGGCAAGGAGTCGTCGGGCGGCCCGCTCGGCACGTTCGACGACGTCGTCGAACGTGAGCTGTGGGCGGTAGGACGCCCACGCCTCGATCGCCCCCTTCAGGTCGCCCGCGGGGTTCGGCACGCGGTCGGCGCTGAGCGCCTTGTCGAGGTGGGCGTGGGGCTCGGCCGGCGCCGGGAGCAGCAGCCACCCGCCGAGGTCGGTGACGGTGTCGCCCGGCTCGGCGATCAGCGACGTGTCGCGTTGCGCATCGAAGGTCTCGAACGCGGCGATCACACCATCGGCGCAGCGAACGTCGACGAGACGCCCGTCGGCGAGGCGCGCCGACCGCAGGACCAGACCGCTCACAGCTGGCCGCAGGACGAGCCGGTCATAGGGCGCGCAGGTCGGGCAGCGGGCGGCGCTCCACCGTCTCGCCGAGGCGCGGGAAGATCTCCGAGACGGTGAGGTGCATCTGCTCGTCGATCTCCTCGCGCGTCAGGCCGGGGTAGTCGTAGAAGAAGCAGATGTGCTTCAGGCCGAGCAGGTCACGCCAGAAGCCGAGGATGTCGACGGCGTCGTCGATCGACCCGACGATCTGGATCTTCTCGCGCATCGAATCCTGCACCGTCGGCTGGTGGTTGAATGCCACCTTCGTGCCATCGGCGTCGCGGTACGACGAGAACCGACCGTAGGCGGCGAGAAACTTGCAGAACTCGTCGTGGCCGGGACCACCGCGGCGCACGGCCTCTTCCCGTGTGCGGGCGACGTGCATGTTGATCACGAGGCAGCGGTCGTCACCGGGGGCGACGGGCTGCCCGTACTGCTCGCGCAACTCGGCGTAACGGTCCCACTTCGCCTTCTGACTGTCGGGGTTCTGCAGCCAGTACACGGCGCGGTGGCCGGCCTTCGGCACGTACTCGATGGTCTCGGGAGACGTCACCGGCTGATAAACGTCGATCGGGCGTCGCGGGCGCGGCACGAGCGTGAGGTCGTTGACAGACGAGCCGCGGTCGGGGATGTCGTCGGGCGGGAACACGAAGTGCTTGCCGCGGTACTCGAAGCGCTCGTTGGCCCACGCCAGCTTGATGACCTCCATCGACTCCTCGAAGATCTCGCGGTTCTGGCGGTCGTGGTCGGCCGACATCTCGTTGTCGCCCGAGGCGACGACCGTGCCGAGCGCCCACGCCTCACGCGGCACCGTGCCACGACCGACGCCGAACTCCATCCGGCCACCGGTGAGGATGTCGGCCAGCGCGAAGTCCTCGGCGAGGCGCAGCGGATGCCACTGCGGCACGACGTTGAACATCTGCCCGAAGCGCAGCTCGCTCGTCCTCGTGGCGGCGTACATGCCGAACATGAGCAGGTTCGGCAGCACCTCGTAGCCCTCGTACTGGAAGTGGTGCTCGGTGAGCCACATCGTGTCGAAGCCAAGGCCGTCGGCCGTCTGGGCCCAGTGGAGCATGTTCTCGTAGCAGGCGAGGTAGTCGTCGTTGCCGTAGCGCCGCGCCGTCGGTGCGATTGCCGGATCGCCGGCGTCGGGCATGGGGACGGTGCCGAAGCAGTTGGTGTCGACGCGCATGAGCGGATCGTACCCGCCGCCCGTGGAGGCGACCGGAGGCGGGCCGCCATGTTCACGCGGCGTTCCCGGGACCGTGCTCAGTACGCGCTGACGGCCCCCGACGAGACGCGAGGATCGGCGGCGCCGAGCAGGACGCCGCGGGGGTCGATGGCGATGACGTGGGCATGGCCGACGGCCGACGACAGAGCCAGGATCTCCCGCGCGTCGTGGCCGAGGGCCCGCAGCGCTGGCACCCACGACTCCGCCGCGTGCGCCTCCACCTCCAGCCGTCGGCCGGACGGCGCGGTCCACGTGTCGAACCCGGTCGCGGGCCCGGCCAGCACCCAGCGACCGCTGCCCACGGCGCGGCCCGGCGACTGGCCGTAGTGAAGGAGGCGGGCCAGCAGTTGGAGCAGGATCTGCGGCTGGGCGTCGCCGCCCATCGTGCCGAGCACGAATCGAGGACTGCCGTCGGGACCGGTGACGAGCAGCGGGGAGAGCGTGTGCGGGGGCCGCCGACCCGGCCCGTACTCGGCGGAATGCCCGGCCACGAGGTTGAAGCCGAGCCCGCGATCGTGGAGGTTGATGCCGGTCGTCGGCTCGAACAGACCACTGCCGAAGCCGGCGGCGTTCGACTGGATGAGCGAAACGCCCATCCGGTCGGCGTCGACCGCACACAGGTAGGTGGTGTCGCCCGGCATCGTCGTCGGCCCCCACCGGCCGGCGCGGGTCGCGTCGATCGCGGCGCGGCGGGGCGCGAGGCGGTCGGGCGAGAGCAGGGCCCCGCCGTCGGCCGCCTCATGGAGCACCGCCGGCCGGTCGTACCCCGCGGCCGACGCCGCTTCGGCGAGCAGATGGGCGAAGGCGACGTCGTCCGGGTCGGTCGGCAGCTCGAGCCCGGCGGCGATCCACGCGCCGGCCAGCGCGAGATAGGCCTGCGAGTTCGGCGGTGCCGTCCACACGGTGTGACCCCACACGTCGACGTGCAACGGCGCGACCCAGTCCGCCTGTCCCGTCGCGAGGTCGTCGCCGGTGAACTCACCGGCGCCGAGGGCGAGCAGCCCGCGCCCGAACTCCCCGCCGTACAGCGCGTCGCGACCCCCGGCGGCGATCGCCCGCAGCGTGCGGGCAACGCCGGCACGACGTACCAGATCCCCTGGCGCGTGCACCTGGGCGAGCAGCTCCTCGCTGCCGGGCGTCGGCCGGGGGGCGATCTGGGCGGCCAGGCTGCGGACCAGCTCGATCGACGCCGGGAACCCGTGGTCTGCGTAGTCGATCGCCCGCGCGAACACCTCGTCCAACGCCAGCCGACCGAACCGCTCGTGCAGCGCCATCCAGCCGTCGACGCAGCCGGGCACGGTGACGGCGCGGATGTCGTGCGTCAACGGCATCTGCGTGGCCCCACTGGCCCGGAGACGCTCGGCATCGGCGCCGCTTCCGGCACGCCCGCTGGCGTTCAGCACGACCGGCGCGCCGAGACCCGGGCCGTGGACGACGGCCCACAGGTCGCCGCCCATCCCGCACGACTGCGGGCTGGTCACGGCGAGCACCGCGTTCGCCGCGAGTGCGGCGTCTACGGCGCTTCCGCCTCGCGCGAGCACGTCGGCGCCGGCGGCCGATGCCAGGTGCTCGTCGCTCGACACCATGCCGCTCGGCGCAGCCAGCGTACGACCCGGATGGGACTCGGCGGTCACGAGCCGAACCGTAGACCCCGCGAACCTCCTACGTTCAGCCGATGAACCGCGGGTCGTTGGCGACGGTATCGGCGTCGACGGTGGTAGCCGCGGCGGCGGCCCTGCCGTGGGTCGCCATCGGACCGAGACGGGTCAGCGGGTTCGGCCTGGTGACGATCGCCCGGCATTTCGGCTACGCCCGATCGGCGACCGGGATCGCCGGGACCGGGTGGTTCTGCGTGCCGCTCCTGGCCGGCCTCGCCGTGGCTGCGACCCTCGCGGGGCGCACGCGCACCGGTGTGCTTCTCGGCGCCGTCGTCGGGGTGGCGGGCGCGGTGGTGGCCGGGCTCGTCATCCGAGCGAGCGGGGGCGGCTCGCTCGTCGGGGTCCGGGTGACCTTCGCCGCCGCGCTCGTGGTCGTCGTGTGCGCACCGTTCGGCCTGCGCAGCACCGGCCACAACCAACGCGGCGGTGACCGCTGA
>JAYUAM010000449.1:0-1695 GCA_043741295.1 Acidimicrobiia bacterium | reverse complement strand
GGCCCACCAGTCGTCGTCCTTCTTCGGCCACACCTTGGCGAAGGCGATCAACAGCGGGAAGGCGGTGAACAGGAAGCGCGGGCGGGCCGTGACGGTTGCGGGCAGCAGCATCATGAACACGACACCGCCCGTGTACGCGTTCACGACCGCCGGCAGCTTCGCCTTCCACAGGGCGACGAGCAGGCCGAGCGTGGCGACGACGCACAGCGCGGTCACGACGTTGACCGCCGAGTGGAACGGGTGGAGCGTGAAGTTCACCGTCTTGGTCACCGCCGCCAAGCCGAAGCTGGCGCCCTCGCTCCACGCCTGGCGCTGCACGCGGAACCACACGCCGCGCTCGCCGGTGTGCCGGGCGAGGAAGACCTGGAACGCGACGAAGCCGAGCGGCGAGATGAGGGCACCGACGATCGGCCGCCAACGCCAACGCCAGCCGTCCGGTCCGCGACAGGCCAGCAACGCGGCGACCGCACAG
This sequence comes from Acidimicrobiia bacterium, assembly GCA_043741295.1. Taxonomy (GTDB): domain Bacteria; phylum Actinomycetota; class Acidimicrobiia; order Acidimicrobiales; family Ilumatobacteraceae; genus JAYUAM01. The sequence goes on along the minus strand of JAYUAM010000449.1, from coordinate 1,223 downwards.
GCGAGAACCAGGGCGAGACCGTTCGGGCGCGTCGCCGTCGCCAGCGCGGTGAGGACACCGGCCCACAGCCATCGGCGGTCGAGGAGCAGCAGGAGCGTCGCCGCGGCGAGGCACGTGAAGAGAGCCTCGCTGTAGGCGAACGAGAGCACGAAGCTGCCGGGAAAGAAGGCGGCGAGCATCATCGCCCGCCCCGCCAGCCGGTCGCCGCCGAACCGTCGAGCGAGCAACCCGACCAAGAGGATGACTACGCCGCCGAGCACGAGGTTGACGATGAGCGCGGCCGCCGTGTCACCACCGGGCAGGACCCGGTTGACCGCCCGGACGAGGAGCGGGAAGCCGGGGAAGAACGCGACGCGGGCGTCGTCTTGGAAGTAGGTGACCGGGTTCACGATGTGCCGCGGGTACCCGGCCCGGACGATGCTCAGGTACCACTTGCCGTCCCACGACGTGAGGAGCTGCGTCACGAACTTGGCGGCCGAGCTCGGCCGGGGATCGCCGCCGACCACATCCTGACTGGCGTTGGTGATCGCCCGGTAGGCGTCGGCGGCGGCGACGATGCCGCCGGCGGCGAGCACCAGAAACCGGGAGAACACGTAGGCCAACGCACCCTTCACCAGGGCGAGTCGCCATGGCCGGCCGCGCACCCAGGGGACGCCTGGAGCGCGCCTCGCGGCGCGACCGGCGGTGAGCCCTCGCGTCGCGTCGGCGGTGGTTCCCGAGACCTCGGCCTCCACCGCAGTGGTCGTCAGGCGACGCACCGACATCGGCCCGACGCTACCAGTCGTCGGTGGCGTGCCCCGGTATGGCCGGCGGTCGGCGGCCGCGGATCAGTAGCCGGCGATCGAGCGAATGGGCTGGCGTGGACCGAACTTCGGGGCCCACGGGCCGGCCCGGGCGAGCAGCCGAAGCACGCGACCTCGTTGGCCGACGTAAGGGGCGAGCAGCTCGAGCATCCGGGCATCGTCGCCCCTCGGCTCACCCGCCAAGGTCCACGAAACCAGGTTCGGCAGGTGGTAGTCGCCGACCGGCACGGCGTCGGGGTCGCCGAGGGCGATGCCGCACACCACCGCCGACGTCCACGCACCGATCCCGACGATGGCGTGCAGGCGCCGGTAGACCTCGGTCAGCCCAAGGGGCACGGCGGCCTCCAACCGGTCGGCGTGGCGGGCGACGCGCACGAGGGCGTCGGCCCGTTTGCGTTCGATGCCGAGCCGGTGGAACCA
>JAYUAM010000448.1:0-1698 GCA_043741295.1 Acidimicrobiia bacterium | reverse complement strand
GCGCAGCCGGTCGTCGCCCAGCCGGTGGTCGTCGAACGCGCCGTCGCCGCGCAGTACGACACCGTGCGCACGAGCCGTCAGGTGTCGGGCGCCGCGATCGTCGCCGGTATCGTCGGCGTCGCGCTCCTGATCATCGGCCTCATCGCCTGCTTGCGCGGCGGGTTTGCCAGCCCGTTGAACGATCCGGTCGTGTCCGTCCTGGGCTTCAACCACACCGCGGTGCTCGGCATCGTCGAGGTCGTCGCGGGGCTCGTGCTTCTGCTCGCCGCCGTGAGCGGCTCGCGTGGGTACCAGATCTTCAGCGGCACGATGCTCGGGGTGTTCGGCGTAGTAGCCGCCGCCGAGCCGACGAAGTTGCAGGAGCAGCTAGCGATCGAGAAGTCGTTCGCCGTCATCCTCGCCGTGGCCGGGCTCGTCGTCGTGCTCGCTGCGGCGTTGCTGCCGAACTACGCCCGCTACATCGAGCGCTCCGCCCGCACCCGGGTCTGACCCCCGCACAGGCCCGGACGCGCACGCAAGGAGGGCCAGCCTCGCTGAGTGAGGCTGGCCCTCCGTCGCGTCTGCAGCCGCCTCACCCGCTCGCTGCGGTGAAGAGTCGTCCCGCATCGGGCCACGCCGTCAGGTGAACCAGCCGGCGAGGTCGACCACGAGGTGACCGCCGTGCTGTTGGAAGACGTCGAACGCGCCCGCCGCTGGAACGGGAGCCGCTGGAACGGGAGCGGGAGGAACGGGCACCGGCGGGACCGGGGACGGGGCAGCGGGGCCCGCGCTCGCGACCGGCCCGAGGGCGGCGACGGCATGCACCGGGCGGGTCTCGTCGGCGGCGTCGGCGTTGAGGTTCGACGCCGACGGTCGCGCACCACCCGCTGGCCAGACCGTGAGGAACCCGGCACGCGTCGTCTCGGTCGTCGTGAGGTTGACGACGACACCGCGGGCACCGGCGGCGGCGACCGGCATCGTCACGCGCGCCACGCAGCCGCCCGCAGGCCGACCGGCACCGGCCCGGCTGTCGAGCAGCCGCACTGGCGCGACGGGCACGAACCGCCCGTCGAGCGAGGGCGTGGCCGAGGCGTCGGTGAACCAGCCGGCGACGTCGACGACGAGGTGGGCGGCCGGCTGCGTGAACACCCGGACTGCCCCATCGGCGCCGACCGGGACGATCACCTGGTTGGCGCGAGTACCGCGCCGGCCAAGGTTGAGGCTCGACGTGGACGGGCGACCGCCGTCGCCCCACACGGAGACGAAGCCGTCAGACGCCGCCTGCGTGCCGGTCACCGTGAGCACGACGGCGGCGACACCCGCGGCCGGCACGCCGGCGCGCCCGAGCACCGGCACGGCGACGGTGCTCGCCGGGGGCGGCAGGTTCCCGTTGTCGCGGGTGTCGAGCAGGCGGGCCGGCGTGAGTGCCATGAACCGCCCGGCGGCCACAACGTCGGGTGCGGCGCGGTACACGCCGGCGAGATCGACCACGAGATGCGTGGCGATGTTCGATGCCAACGCCACCGTGCCGTCGGCCCCGACCGCGACCGTGACGAGGTTCGCCACCGTCGCCCCGACCTTGTCGACGTTGAGGCTCGAGGCGAGCGGCCGCGGCGCGGCGCCCGGCCACACCGTGACGTGCCCGGGCGCCGCCGCGGCCGTGGCGGTCACGTTGAGCACGGCGGCCGTCAGCTCTCCCGGCGCCGCACCGACGGCGCG
>JAYUAM010000447.1:0-4250 GCA_043741295.1 Acidimicrobiia bacterium | reverse complement strand
CCGCCGAGCCCGTCGATCCAGAAGTGGTTGGCGGTGACGATGATGCAGAAAACGGTGGCCAGCGGGTAGAGGACGAGAAGCGCCTGGATCCATCGCCGTCGGCGGGCGAGCGGCCACAGGGCGAGCGCCGACCATGTAGCCCACGCCGTGTGCAGGCTGGGCATCGCCGCATACTGGTTCGACACCTGCTGCATCGTGCCGGAGTCGAAGCTCCACAGGCCGCCGTCGCGCTGCAGGGTGTCGACGAATCCGAAGTTCTCGACGTGACGTTCGTTGGCGATGCGCGCCCCGCCGTAGGTCGACGAATCGTTGAGCAGGCGCGGTGGCATGAGCGGGAACAGCGAGAACCCGATGAGGGCGAGCGCCGTCGTGAACGCAAGCGCGTTGCGCCAGCGCGCGAAGCGCTCGGGCAGGTAGCGGAAGATGATCACGAACGTGGCGATGGTCACGATGAAGTGACCCGTGCCGTAGTACACGTTCCAGAACTGGACGAACGTGCGGTAGGGCAGGAACTGCCGCTGCAACCACGGTTCGTGGAACAGGTGGACGAACCGCTCGAACCGGATGACCTGTAGCGCGTTGTTGAAGGCGTGCAGCGGCTCGTCGCCGCCCGCGAGTCGGTTCGAGCCGAACTGGTTCCGCACGACCGAGTAGACGGCGTAGAAGGAGGCGATGATGAGCACCTCCTTCCACCAACGGTGGTCGTGCACCCGCGCCGACCCGGCCGCGACGACGACGCCATCCGAGTCGTCAGCCGCGGGCGCGTTGCCCGGCTGGGTGTCTGAGGGCGGCACGGCGAACCAGGCTAGGCCCGCGGCGGGCGGAATTGCCGCTCGATGAGGCGATCGTCCGTGCGCGATCGTCCGCTCGGGCCAGCCGATCCTGCTTGCGGGCGATGCGAACCGGTTCTTCAAGAAGATCGAGTTCGCGGCATCGTCCTCACGGGCAAGACGAGCCAGTCGACGCTCCCGAGTGAGACCACTCTCCGACAACGGTCGGCGCAGATCGAGGCGTTGGTCGATGCCGAGCCTGACGGCCCGTGGATGCAGGCCGTGACCGCGGCTGGCCTTCGTCGCATCACCCTCTCGTAGCAGTCATCCGGGCAGTTCGACTGCGGCGCGGCGGTCAGTGGTCCCAGGCGGGGCAGCCGATCGAGGTGTAGTCGGGGTCGGGGATCTCGAGGGGCTGGCAGACGAACGACGTGCCGATGTTCACCAGCGCCCATTCGGGCTCGCGCAGCTCGAAGACGGCGAAGCGGTCCTGCGTTCGGGCCGCCTTGAGGACGGTGCTGGCGAAGTCGGCCGTGCAGCGCGGAGGCGACAACGTGGCGGACCCGACGTCGACGCCGCCACGGGCCAGGGCGTTGCGGAGGACCTCGGGCGTGCAGGGTACGGGCGCGGTCGTCGGCGCGCCCGTGGCCACGGTGGCCGGCGCGACCGTGGACGAGGTGGTGGTCGGGCCGGTCGTGTCCGGACCGCCACCGGTGCCGCGTGTGGCGACCGGCGCGGTGATCGGTGCATCGGTGGGCGACGCCGTGAGAGCGACGGGCAGTGTCGTCGTCGCCGCGACGCTCGTGTCCAGCGCGCGGGCACTCGTCGTCGTGCTGGGTATCGTCGTCGTGACGCTCGTCGCTCGCGGGGCGACGGTGCCCGACGACAACGGCGCCGTCGTCGGTCGTGCCGGAAGGCAGCCGCGCACCGCCAGGGACAGGGCGAGCCCGCTGGCGGCGACGATCGCCGCGGCGACCATCAGGGTGCGAGCGCGGACGATGGCGGGCTTCGCCGCGCTCATCGGAGCTTGTCGAGGAACCGCTCGCGCTCGACAACCACGCGGGTGACCTTGCCGGCCGCCACCAGTCCCCGCCCGTCGTTGACGGTCACGAGGAACGTCAGCCGCCGGCCCTCGACCTTGTCGAGCGTTGCCTCGGCGACGACGGCCTGGCCGACCGCGGTCGGCTGCAGGTGGTCGAGCTGAACGCGCATGCCGACGGTCGAGAACTCGGGCCCGAGCTGACCGGCGAGCGCGGCGACGGTGGCCTGTTCGCACAGGGCGACCACGCGCGGGGTCGCCAGCACGGGTACGTCGCCCGAACCGAGAGCTATCGACGTGTCCGCGCCGGTCACCACATGCTCCACCGTTGCCCGCAGACCCTGCACCACCATGGGGTTCAACCCTAGCGGCGGGCCCGCCGACGCTGGCGGGGACACGACCACCGCTTCCGCGCTACGCCGCCTGCCGCAATGCGGTGATGGGTTCGATCTTGGCCGCCTTCCAGGACGGGTACAGGCCGGCGAGCAGACCGACCGCGGCGCCGGCGAGCGGCGCGGCGAAGGGCAGCCACGGTTCGAGCACCGGGGTCCACGACTTCGCCGCCGACACCGCGACGACGACGATCACGCCGACGCTCGTGCCGATCACGCCACCGAGCAGCCCGAGCCCGGTCGACTCGACAAGGAACTGGCCGGCGATGTGCGGCCGGGTAGCGCCGAGCGAGCGTCGCAGCCCGATCTCACCGATGCGTTCGAGCACGGACACGAGCGTGACGTTGGCGATGCCGAGCGCTCCGACAAGCAGTGACACGGCGCCGAGGACGAGGAACAGCGCCTGGGTGTCCTTCTGCACGTTCGCCTTCGTGCCCGCCGGTTCCGGTGGTACCTGCACCTCGAGGCGCGTCGGTTGGTTCGGATCGAGCGCGACAGGAGCCTGCTCGCCCACGAGCTTGGCCGCACCGACTTTGGTGTCGACGAGCACGGTGGCGGGGGCTGCGAGCGCGAAGCGTTCGCGGGCCAGGCCATCGGGCACAATCACCGCGTTGAGCAGGTCGGCCTGGCGGTCGACGTTGTCGAGGATGCCGACGACCACGAGCAGCTGGTCACCGACGAAGATCGCCGGCTGGTTGTCGACGCGGTCGATGCGCAACCGCTCGGCGGCCCCCGGTCCGAGCACGGCGACAGCGTCGGCCCGCTGCGAGTGGCCCTCGTCGAAGAAGCGTCCGGTTCGCAGCGTGGCGCGTGCGGCGTCGAACAACCCCGGCGACACCGACACCACGTCGATCTGGAACTCGTCGCGGCCGACCGGGTCGTCGATGGGGACGGCGCGCGTGAGCGCGGTGCCGATGTCGACCGCCGACTTGGTACCGGCGGCGACGACGCCGTTGAGGCGTTCGAGGCGGTCCTGGGCGTCGAACGGGATCGTGCTCGGACGCTGGTTCCCCCCGCCGAAGAACCCGCCGCTCCCGGCTGGTCGAACGAGTACCTCGGTGGCGGCCAGCGCGTCGAACCGGGCGACGATCTGGTTCGCCGCGGTCTTCGTCGCCCCGAGCGTGGCCACGAGCGCGGCGACGCCGAGCACCGTGCCCAGCGTGGTCATGGCCGCGCGCGCCGGGCGGGCGAGGACGCCGGCGAGTGCCTCACCGAACAGATCGCGCCACGACAACCGCGACCGGGGCACGGCGGCCAGGTCCGCCGCAATCGGCCCGGCCGGTTCGACGTCATCGGGCGCGACGTCGCCCAAGGTCGGCGGGCCCCCGGTGTCCGGGCTGGTCTCGGTGCTCATACGGCCACGTGCTCGCGCAGCTCGCCATCGCGCATGTGCAACTGGCGGCCGGTGTGGCCGGCAACGTCATGGTCGTGGGTGATGAGCACGACGGTGAGCCCACTCGTGTGCAGCTCGTCGAACAGTTCGAGGATCGCGTCGGTGTTCACCGAGTCGAGGTTGCCGGTCGGCTCGTCGGCGAGCAGCACGGACGGTTCGGCGACGATCGCCCGGGCGATGGCGACCCGTTGGCGTTCCCCGCCCGACAGCTTCGTCGGGCTGAACGCCATCCGGTGACCGAGCCCGACACGCTCGAGCGCCCGACGCGCCCGCTCGACGCGCTGGTTGCGGGGAATGCGGTTGTAGAGCTGGGCGAGCACCACGTTCTCGAGCACGGTGCGGTGCGGCAGGAGGTGGAATGCCTGAAACACGAACCCCAGGCGCTGGCCGCGCAGCGCGGTGCGCCGGCCGTCCGACAGCGAGCCGACATCCACCCCGTCGAGCAGGTACGTGCCGGCCGTCGGCCGGTCGAGCAGCCCGAGCAGATGCAGCAGGGTCGACTTGCCCGAGCCGGAGGCGCCCATCACGGCGACGTATTCGCCGCGCGTGATCGTGAGGTCGGTCGGGCGCAGCGCCTCGACCGGTGGGTCGCTCGGGAAGCTGCGGCTGACACCGCGAAGCTCGATGACGGCCGGGGTCACGCGCCGCTCGTGCTG
>JAYUAM010000446.1:0-1700 GCA_043741295.1 Acidimicrobiia bacterium | reverse complement strand
TCTCCAACTCTCGGCGATCGAGCGGTGACGACGAACCGCTGTCGGCCGAGCGGGCGAGCACCCGCTCGAGCGGGCCGAGCACCAACGTGAGCGGGGTTCGCAACTCGTGGCTCACGTTCGTGAAGAACTCGGTCTTGTCGCGGTCGAGCTCGGCGAGCAGTTCGAGTCGCTCCCGTTCGGCCCGGTGGCGTTGGGCACGGGCGATCGCCGCGGCGTACTGCGCGGCCACGAGCGAGAAGAAATCGCGATAGGGGGCGTCGAGCCGCTTTCGCGGGCTCGCTCCGAGCACCAGCGCGAACGCCGAGGGCCGGCCGGCTGCGAGGCCGACAACGAACGCCTCGGACGGCGGTTCGGGCCATGCGCCGGCGGACAGCGGGCCGCATCGCTCCTCGACGTCAGCCACGACGAGCGACGCAAGCCCACCACGGATCTGATTGACGGCGTCGGTCCACGGTGTGACGGCGGTGGCTCCATCGTCCAGGTCGATCTCGACCGGAGCGGCCGCATCGCCCTCGTCGACCCCGACCGCCGCCAACAGGCGCGCCGTCGCCGTGTCCTCGTCCAGCTCGTACAGCAGCGCGAAGGCGACATCGGCGTCGTTCGTTGCCGTCACCTCGGCGAGGTGGCGTATGCACACCTCGACGTCGTCGACCGGAACGGTGGCCAGCGCCTGCAGCGTGCCGATGCGCCGCTCGGCGAGCACGTGTTCCGTCGTCTCGCTGCACACGACCAACGTGCCGCCCACGATTCCCGACTCGGCGTAGACCGGGCTGTAGCTGTAGGTGAAGTAGATCTCCTCGAGGTAGCCACTGCGGTCGAAGGGCACGAGCTGGTCCTCGAACCAGGTGTGCTCGCCCTTGCCCATGACGGCATCGATCTGCGGACCGATGATGTGCCAGATCTCCTTCCAGCACTCGTCGGCCCGTTGACCGAGTGCCGAGGGGTGCAGACCCTCGCCGAGGCTCGGCCGGTAGGCGTCGTTGTACAGGCAGGTGGCATCGCGACCCCAGAACAGGAACATCGGATACCGGGTGTTGAGCATGATGCTCACCGTGGTCCGCAGGCTCTGCGGCCACTGCGAGATCGAATCCAACGGGGTCGACGACCAGTCGAACGTGGCGATCCGGTCGGCCATCTCGCCGTCCGCCGCGAACACGCCGACGAGCGCCGGCGGACCCGCCGATGCACGTTCCTCACGGCCAGGGCCGCTCACCGTCGTCATCGCCGCTTCCCCCTGGTACCGGGTCGTGATGAACGCCGCCCTGTCGGCCGCCGTTGCTGGGACGTCGAGGCCCACGTCAGCGACGGTACCGCAGCGCTCGGTGATTCACCCGGGCGGAGCCGCCTCCGGACCCAAAATCACCCAAACGGGTAGGGCTGGCCGGCGTGCGCGTGACGCCACGGGAGGCCCGTCGGCCAGGGCGGCGGATGCATCGCACGGTGGGCGAGCGACGAGCCGCCATCTACACTCGAGTGGTGGAACCGGTGGATCACGGAACGGGTTCTCCTGTCCTGGTCGGCACCGGCGCTCCCGTAGGCGGGTCCTCTCGTGAGCGGAGCGCGGTCACGTCGGCGTCCGTCACGTTCCTGTCGTTCGCAGCGCCGGCGTCCATGCTGGGGGTCATCTGGCCCGAGGTGCGGGCCCGCTTCCACCAATCGCTCGGGGCGCTCGGCATCGTCACGCTGTGCTACGGCATCGG
>JAYUAM010000445.1:0-1704 GCA_043741295.1 Acidimicrobiia bacterium | reverse complement strand
TGGGTGGCCGGGGTCGGGAGTAACCCGAGCGCGGCACACACATGAGCCTCGACTGACGGATCGATGTTCGAATAGGTGCCGACCGCGCCAGAGAGCTTGCCGACGGCGATCGCCTGGCGAGCGTCCCGCAGACGGCTCCGGTCACGATCGGCCTGCAGGCACCACAGCGCACAGGTGACCCCGAACGTCGTCGGTTCCGCGTGGATGCCGTGCGTGCGGCCGATCATCGCCGTCGAGCGGTGAGCGAACGCCATCTGCTTGAGCGTGGCGACCAGGGCGTCTGACGCCTCGAGTAACGCATCGCAGGCGGCGACGAGCATCGAGCACCACGACGTGTCGACCACGTCGGACGACGTCAACCCGTAGTGGATCCACGAGGCGTGGACGCCGCCGTCGCTCGTTCCCGCGATCGCCGCCTGCACGACATCGACGAACGCGGCGACGTCGTGGTTCGTGACGCGTTCTCGTTCCGTGACGGCAACAACGAAGGCATCGTCGATCACCGGCGCTCCCTCGCGGCAGGCGCGCGTCGCGCCGGCCGGTGCGATGCCGATCTTCTCCATCGCCTCGACGGCCAGCAGCTCGACCTCCAGGTAACGCGAGAAGCGCCCGGTGTCGGAGAAGATCGCCTCGATCTCGGCCGTGCGGTAGCGCTCGATCATCGGCCGGTCATGCCCGTCGAAGGCGGCCCGTTCGACGTCGTCTCGATCGATGGCGAGCGGGGGAACCTCACCGCAGCACGTAGGAGTCGCGCTCAGCGCCGGTACCGACGAATCGCACGGGCACGCCGACATGGTGTTCGACGGCGTCGACGTACAGGCGGGCCTTCGGAGGAAGGTCGGCCAGCTCGCGGCACTCGGCGAGCGAGGTGTTCCAACCCGGAAACGTCTCCCAGACGGGAGTCGCGTCGGCGAGGTCGGCGAGGCGGTCGGGGTAGCTGCGCAGACGCGTGCCATGTCGTTCGTAGGCGACGCAGAGCTTCACCTCGTCGAACGTATCGAGCACGTCGAGCTTGGTGATCGCCAGTTCGGTGAGGCCGTTGAGCCGCGCCGCATGACGCAGCATCGGGACGTCGAACCAGCCGGTGCGGCGGCGGCGGCCGGTGACGGTGCCGAACTCGCGCCCGATGTCGACGAGTCGTTCCCCGGCCTCTCCGTGGTCCTCGGTGGGGAACGGGCCGGCGCCGACGCGCGTGCAGTACGCCTTGGCGATGCCGATCACACGGGTGATCCATTGCGGACCGATGCCCGCCCCGGCGCACGCGCCACCGGCGACCGGGTTCGACGAGGTGACGTACGGATAGGTGCCGTGGTCGAGGTCGAGGAAGGTGGCCTGCGCGCCCTCGAAGAGCACGTGCTGGCCGGACTCCAACGCTTCGTTCACGAGCGTGACCGTGTCGCACAGGTAGGGCGCCATGCGGTCGGCGATCTCTCCGGCGTAGCGCGTCACCAGGTCGTCGACGTCGACCGGTTCCTGCCCGAGGGCGACGATCACCGCGTTCTCAGCGGTGGCCCGCGCCTTCAACGCGGTGGCGAACTCGGCGCGGTCGACGATGTCGCCCGCCCGCAGGCCGACTCGGCGAGCCTTGTCGGCGTAGGCGGGACCGATGCCCTTCAGCGTCGTGCCGATGCGGGCGTCGCCGCGGGCCGCTTCGGCCGCCGCGTCGTGGGCGACGTGCCACGGCAGGATGAGGTGGGCGTGGGT
>JAYUAM010000444.1:0-1709 GCA_043741295.1 Acidimicrobiia bacterium | reverse complement strand
CGCCGACGATCGCCCTCGACGAGGCCACTGAGCGATGCACGCTCACGCTGCCCGTCGAGCTCGACCCCGGTCCGGTCACCGTCGAGATCGTGTTCACCGGTGTGCTCAACGACCGGTTGCGCGGCTGGTACCGCTCCACCTACGTCGACGCGTCCGGCCACGAGCAGGTCATCGCCACGAGCCAGATGCAGTCGACCGACTGTCGGCGGGCGTTCCCGTGCTGGGACGAGCCGGAGCTGAAGGCCGTGTTCGGCATCACCCTCGTCGTCGACCCTGCGCTGATGGCCATCTCGAACAGCCCCGAGGCGTCACGTACGAGCACCGACCGGGGCAAGGTCGCCATCCGCTTCGAGGACACGATGGTGATGTCGTCGTACCTCGTCGCCATGGTTGTCGGCACGCTCGAGGCGACGGAGCCGGTGGACGTCGGCGGTGTACCTCTGCGCGTCATCCACGTCCCCGGCAAGCAGCACCTCACCGCCTTCGGGCTGGAGATCGGAGCCTTCGCGCTGAAGTGGTTCCAGGACTACTACGGCATCCCCTATCCGGGCCAGAAGGTCGATCTCCTCGCGCTTCCCGACTTCGCTGCGGGCGCGATGGAGAACCTCGGTTGCATCACGTTCCGCGAGGCGCTGCTGCTCGTCGACCCGGCGACCGCGACGCAGTCCGAAGAGCAGAACATCGCCGATGTCGTCGCCCACGAGCTGGCGCACATGTGGTTCGGCGACCTCGTCACGATGCGCTGGTGGAACGGCATCTGGCTGAACGAGGCGTTCGCCACCTTCATGGAGATGGCGGCCTGCGACGCGTTCCGCGGCGAGTGGCAACGGTGGACCACGTTCTCGGTCGAGCGCACGTCGGCCTACGACACCGACGCGCTCCTGTCGACGCGCCCGGTGGAGTACGAGGTCGTCTCGCCGCAGGACGCCGAGGGCATGTTCGACGTGCTCACCTACATCAAGGGTGGGGCGCTGCTACGCATGCTGCAGCAGTACCTCGGCGAGGACGCGTTCCGCGAAGGCGTGCGTCACTACCTCACCAAGCACGCCTACGGAAACACCGAGACGAGCGATCTGTGGGACGCCATGGAACACGTCTCGGGCGAGCCGGCGCGCCAGATCATGGACAGCTGGATCTGGCAGGGCGGCTTCCCCGTCGTGTCCGTCACCGTCGCCGGCGACGAGCTGGTGCTCACGCAGCGCCGCTTCGTCTTCGCCGACGACGACCCCGAGGCGGCAGCCGCCGCGACGACGCGGTGGTCGATACCGGTCCAGCTGCGCCAGACGAGCGGCGGCGCGCTGCGCGAGGAGAAGTTGCTCCTCACCGGCGACTCGGCCCGCGTCGCGCTGCTCGCACCCGATGCCGCGGTCATGGCCAACGCCGGGGCGCACGGCTTCTACCGCGTCGCGTACGCGCCGGAGCTGTTGGCGCGCCTGACGGGCGAACAGCTCGGCGCGCTGTCGACGCCCGAGCGCTACGCCCTGCTGGAGGACGCGTGGGCCGGCGTGCTCGTCGGCACGGTGCGGGCCGACGAGTTCTGCCGCTTCGCCAACGGCTACGCCGGCGAGCGGCAGCTGCAGGTGTGGCAGTTCCTGCTCGCCAGCCTGCGCTTCCTCGACCGCCTCGTCGAAGGGGACGAGCGGTCGCGGTACCAGCTCTTCGTACGCCAGCTGGTCGGCCCGGCGCTGGCCGATGTCGGCTGGGAACCC
>JAYUAM010000443.1:0-1713 GCA_043741295.1 Acidimicrobiia bacterium | reverse complement strand
TTCCGTTGTTGTCGATCACCGAGACCGTCACTGACACCGACGCGCCGCCGTCGAGATCGTCGAACTCAACGGTCTGGCCGTCGTGGATGGAGACCATTGTCAGTCCCGTGTGTTCCGTGCCGACGCGAGGTCCGTTGCCGCTCGTCCGCGCGATGAAGGCGGTCCACGTACCGTCGTCGGCCCGCGTCTCGCGATGGTCGACCGAGGTCGATGTCGTCGACCCGCCGTCGGGCCCGGCTGTCGTGGTCGGCGCGCCGGCCGCGGTCGTGGAGGAGTCGCCGGCCGCTGTTGTCGGAGAGGCAGCGCCGTTCGGTGACGACCGGCCTGATGTGACGGCGATGATGCCGGCGAGCAGGGCGACCGCGCCAAGTACCGCGAGCACGGCGAGCCGGGGCCGGCGCGCACGACGTTGCTCGTCGGGGCCGCTCGGCTGGCGATGTACGAGGCGTCCGGTGCGTTCGCCTCCGGCCCGCCCGATCACCAGCTCCGGCCCCGCCATCGCCAGGTCGGTACCCTCCAGTTCGACGCCGAGCAGGCTCGCACCGCAGCGGGTGCAGCGGGTGCAGCGGGCGTCACCGCGCCCGACGCCGCGCCCGCAACGCGGGCACTTCTCGCTCATCGTGCCCCGCCCACCGGGTACGGCTGTGGCCCGCCGTGCATCAGCGCGGCACGCTACCCGCGGGGGCTCAGCCGAGGGCGTCGCGCACGGCTGTGGCGATGCCGTCGGCGTCGAGGCCGAGGCGGGCCAGGATGCGCTCGGGCTTGCCGTGCGGGATGAACTTCGACGGCACGCCCAACGTCACGACGCGCGGCCCCGAGCCACCCGGGCAGCGGGCTAGGGCGTCGGCCAACTGCATCCCGACGCCACCGTCGCGCACGCCGTCCTCGACCGTGACGACCACGGTGTGCCGCGCGGCGTCGGCCACCATCGCCTCGTCGAACGGCTTCACGACGCGCGGGTCCCACAGCGTGACCTCGATGCCGTCGGCGGCCAGCTCGGCGGCGGCGCGCTCGGCCGCGCCGACCATCTTGCCGACCGCCACGACGCACACCCGTCCGTCGCCGGCGCGCAGCTGGTGCGCCTCGAGCCCGTGGCCGACCTCGGTGTCGGGCACCTGACGGGCCGAGCCCTTCGGGTAGCGGATGACGGCCGGACCCTCGGTGCAGATCTGCAGCGCGTCGTGAAGCATCTGCTGCAGCTCCTGCGCGCTCGACGGGGCGAACACCGTCATGCCTGGCACCTTGGTGAACAGGGCCATGTCGTAGACGCCGTGGTGGCTCGGGCCATCGTCGCCGGTGATGCCGGCGCGGTCGACGCAGAACACGACCGGCAGGCGGTGCATCGCGACGTCGTACACGACCTGGTCCCACGCCCGGTTCATGAACGTGGAGTAGATCGCGACAACCGGGCGCATGCCGCCCATGGCCATGCCGGCCGACGCGGTGACGGCGTGCTGCTCGGCGATGCCGACGTCGAAGAAGCGGTCGGGGAAGCGGGCCTGGAACGGCAGCAGACCGGTAGGCCCCGGCATCGCCGCGGTGATCGCCACGATGCGCCCGTCGGACTCGGCTTCCTTGATGACGGCCTCGGCGAACGCCTGCGTGTACCCGGTGGGCACCCAGTTCGGCGGGCCGACGGCGGGGTCGAAGACCGGCGCGTCGTGCAGGTGCTTCTCGTCGTCGTCCTCGGCCGGCGGGTAGCCGCGACCCTTC
>JAYUAM010000442.1:0-4281 GCA_043741295.1 Acidimicrobiia bacterium | reverse complement strand
TGCTCCGGGCCGGCGATCTCCTGGTCGTCAACGACACGCGGGTGCTCCCGGCCCGCCTGGCCCTCGTGCGGACGTCGGGCGGCGCGGTCGAGGTCCTGCTGCTCGCCCCGGTCGACGACGGGCACCGGCGTTGGGAGGCGCTCGTGCGTCCGAGCCGCAAGCTCAAGGTCGGCGAGCGCGTCCACGCGGCCCAGGACCCGGCGTTCGTCGTCGAGATCGGCGAGCGCATCGGTGACGGCGCGACCCGGGCGGTGACGTTGCTCGCCGACGGCGACCCGCTCGCCGCGCTCGCCGCCCACGGGGAGGTGCCCCTGCCGCCGTACATCACCGCGCCGCTCGCCGACCCCGAGCGCTACCAGACCGTGTACGCCGAGCGCCCGGCCTCGGCCGCCGCACCGACGGCCGGCCTGCACCTCACGCCCGAACTGCTCGACGTGCTCGCCGCGAAGGGCGTCGGGCTCGCCCGCGTCGAGCTCGTCGTCGGGCTCGACACCTTCAAGCCGATCGCCGTCGACGACCCGGCCGATCACGTGATCCACACCGAGTCGTACCGGGTCGAGCCCGAGGTGCTCGACCGCTGCCGCGCCACGCGAGCGGCCGGTGGCCGAGTCGTCGCCGTCGGCACCACGGCCGTGCGGGCACTGGAGTCGGCGGGGAGCCGCGGCCCGTCGGGTCGCACGAACCTGTTCATCCGCCGGCCCTACCACTGGCAGGTGGTCGACGTGCTGCTGACCAACTTCCACCTCCCCCGCACCACGCTGCTGCTTCTCGTCGACGCCTTCGTCGGCCCCCGCTGGCGCGAGCTGTACGACATCGCGCTCACCGACGGCTACCGCTTCCTCTCCTTCGGCGACGCGATGCTGCTCGAACGGTCGACGGCGGTGGAGGTCGCGCCATGACAGCGAGGGTCACGTTCACGCCGACCGCTGTCGACGGGGCGGCGCGCACGGGGGTCGCATCGTGCGCCGACGGGCGCTCGTACCGCACACCGTGCTTCATGCCGGTGGGCACGCGCGGCGCAGTGAAGTACCTCGACGCCGACGACTACGAGCGCCTCGGCGCCCAGATCGTGCTCGCCAACACTTACCACCTGATGCTCCGCCCGGGGGCCGAGGTCGTGCAGGCCGTCGGTGGGCTCGGCCGCTTCACCGGCTGGGACGGCCTCACGCTCACCGACTCCGGCGGGTTCCAGGTGTTCTCGCTCGACCCGAAGGTCGACGATGACGGGGTCACGTTCCGCTCGGTCTACGACGGCTCGTCGCACCGCTTCACGCCGGAGATCGCGGTCGATGTGCAGCGGGCGATCGGTGGCTCGATCGCCATGGTGCTCGACGTGTGCCCGCCGCTGCCGAGCGAGCCGGAGGTGATCAGGTTGGCCGTGGAGCGCACCGCGGCGTGGGCGACGCGCGCCCGCCAGCACCACACCCGAGCCGCCCAGGCCCAGTGCGGCATCGCGCAGGCCCAGTTCGGCATCGTCCAAGGGGGCATCGACGAGGTGATGCGCATCGAGAGCGCCCGGCGCACCGTGGAGGTCGGCTTCGACGGCTACGGCATCGGCGGGCTCTCGGTGGGGGAGTCGCGGGCCGACATGCTCCCGGCGCTCGCCGCCGCCCTGGCCGAGCTGCCGGCCGACCAGCCCCGCTACCTGATGGGCGTGGGCGACCCGGCCCGGATGGTGGAGGCCGTCGGCCTCGGTGTCGACCAGTTCGACTGCGTGATGCAGACCCGGCTCGGCCGCCACGGGACGGCGCTCACGAGCACGGGGCGGGTGAATCTGAAACGGGCCGAGTTCATCCGCTCGGACGCCCCGATCGACGCCCTTTGCGCGTGCGCCGTCTGCCGTCGCCACAGCCGGGGGTACCTGCGCCACCTGTTCCAGGTGGCCGAACCGACGGCGTCACGCCTCGTGAGCTGGCACAACCTGGCCTGGACGTTCGCGTTGTGCGACGACATGGCCACGGCGATCACCGCCGGCCGTTTCGCTTCCTTCCGGGCCGAGGTGCTCGCCGTCTGGGCGTGACCGGCGTCGATGGCGCGGCGCGGCGCGGCCAGACCCATTCGAGCGCTGCGCCCATAGGGTGAGCCTGCCGCACCCGGCCCGGCCCGCTAACGTGGTCCGTTGCCTTCTCAACCACTTACGGATCAACTCATGCTCCTCGCTGCTGCCAAGTCGAACCCGATCAGCGTCTTTCTGCTGCCGCTGATGTTCGTCGCCATGTACTTCCTCATCCTCCGCCCGAGCCAGCGAAAGGCCAAGGCCCAGCGCGAGCTGGGCAAGTCGATCGACGAGGGCGACGAGGTGATGACCGGTAGCGGCATCTACGGCTTCGTCACCGCCATCGAGGGCGACGTCGTGTGGCTCGAGATCGCCGACGGTGTCGACATCCGAGTGGCGCGTGCCGCGATCTCGAAGAAGGTTCCATCCACGGTCGCGACCGGGCCGAGCGATGCCGCTGGCGACGACGCCGGCGGCGATGGTGCCGTGCCTGACGCAGCGCCGGGCGAGCCGGCCAGCGGCACTCCTGCCGGCGATTCCACGAGCTGAGGTCGTCCCACCCCCATGCGTCGCAACTCCCTCACCTCCGTCCTCACCATCATCGGGATCGCCATCGTGGCCCTCATCTCGACGTTCGTGTGGAACAAGAAGCCGACACTCGGACTCGACCTCCAGGGGGGCGCGTCCGTCGTGCTCCGCCCGGAGACGGCCGTGAAGTCCGACGCGATGGAGCAGGCCAAGCGCATCATCCGCCGGCGCGTCGACGGCCTCGGCGTCGCCGAGCCCGAGGTCACGCGCCAGGGCAACACCATCGTCGTGCAGCTCCCGGGCGTGAAGGACACGGCCAAGGCCCTGCTCCTCGTCGGGACGACGGCTCAGCTGCGCTTCCGCCCGGTGCTCTCGACGCTGCCCGGTGACGAAACGGCCCCCCTGCGGGCGCCGGCCACGGCGGCGCCCACCGTGAGCGTGAACTCGACGAACTCCGTGGTCGGCGGGACGACGACGGTCGTCGGCGCCACGGCGTCCACCGCCCCTGCGGCGTCCACCACGTTGCCGGGCGCCGGCTCGGGCGCCTTCCGCCTGCCGAACCAGGCGGCCACGACCACGACCGGTTCGACCACGGCCGGCTCGACCACGGCAACGACGTCGGCGTCGTCGACCTCTGCGGCCTCCACAGGTACCACGGTGGCCGGGGCGACGACGACCGCGGCGGCCGCCGGCGGTGCGAGCTCGGTCCCGGTCGCGACCACGATCATCGCCAACAACACCGTGGCCAACGACGACGCCACGCAGCAGGTGATCCTGCCGGCGAAGGGCAGCAAGCTGGTGCGCTACGTCCTCGGCCCGGCGTTCCTCACCGGTGACGGTGTCAACACCGGCGACGCCCAGTTCGACCAGTCCGGAAGCCAGTGGGCCGTGCGGCTCCAGCTGAAGGGCGGCAGCAAGGGCATCGACGCCTTCAACACCATGGCGGCGAAGTGCTACAGCGGCAGCAGCGCCGAATGCCCCGGTTCGGGCTCGTCGCGCGGTGCCATCGCCATCGTGCTCGACTCGGAGGTCGTGTCGGCACCGCAGATCAACGCACCGACGTTCCAGGCCGACCAGATCCAGATAACCGGCAACTTCAAGCAGTCCGATGCCAGCAATCTCGCCCTCGTGCTGCGCTACGGCGCCCTCCCGGTGAAGCTCAAGGCGGAAGCCGTGCAGACCGTGTCGGCCACGCTCGGCAAGGACTCCCTGCGGGCCGGCATCATCGCCGGCCTCATCGGTGTCGCTCTCGTGCTGCTCTTCATGATCCTGTACTACCGCTCGCTCGCCCTGGTCGTCGTGGCCGGCATCATCCTGTCGGCCGCGCTGATCTGGTCGTTCATCTCCTGGATCGGTGCCACGATGACGCTGTCGGGGGCGACGGGCATCATTGTCTCGATCGGCGTCACGGTCGACAGCTACGTGGTGTTCTTCGAGCGGTTGAAGGACGACATCCGGGCCGGCCGCACTCTCCGGTCGAGTGCCAGCCGCGGGTTCGCGTCGGCGTGGCGCACGATCGTCGCCGCCGACCTCGTGTCGATCCTCGGTGCCGGCGTGCTCTACCTGTTCACCGTCGGCTCGGTGCGCGGTTTCGCCCTGTTCCTCGGCATCTCGACGGCGATCGACCTGTTGGTCGCCTACGTGTTCACCCGGCCGGCGGTGCGCCTCCTCAGCCAGAGCACGTTCTTCACCGGAAGCGACGCCCTGGGCGTGCACTCCGGTGAATCGCTCGCCGCCGCCGCGGCCGCCGGACGGAG
>JAYUAM010000441.1:0-4283 GCA_043741295.1 Acidimicrobiia bacterium | reverse complement strand
CGTCGAACTCGGGCAGCATCGCCCCCCGCTCGAGGTGGGCGACGACGTCGCCGAGCACCTCGGCGACCTTGCCGGCCCCCTGACGCGGCCCGTACACGTCGGCCATCGCCAGCGCGGTGTACTCCACCCCGTAACGCTCGCGGTGCACGGCCAGGAGATCGACCACCGCCCTGGCCGTCACCGCGCCGACGGTGCGCGGCTCGGTGCGCCAGCTCTCCTTCACCGGTTGCTCGCGGGCCGGCACCTCACCGTGGAGGTCGTCGGCGTCGACCGTGGCAACGATCTTGCCTAGGCGCGTCCGGCGGGCGACGTCGAGGACGTTGAGCAACGAGGTGAGCGTGCGTTCGGCGACGGAGCGGTCGTCGGGGTCGGCGGCGACGCCGGGCGCCAGAAGGTAGACGACGTCGGGCGGCCGGCGGGAGACCAGGTCGGCGAGCGCCGGCGAGCAGCCATCGAGCGTGTGCACCGACAAGGCCCGCGACGGATGCGAGCGAGCGCCGGCGAGGTTGCCGAGCGAACCGGTCGACAGGTCGTCGACGACGTCGACCGCGTGACCTTCCCCGATCAGCCGTTCGACGAGATGCGAACCAAGGAAGCCGGCACCGCCCACCACGAGCGCCCGCACAAGGTCAGTCCGGCTCGGGGATGCGCACGTCGCGCAGGTTGCTGCCGGCGGCGATGTCGACGTCACTGCCGGTGACCACGCCGTGGAGCTGGGCCTTGGCGCGCACCGTGGTACCTGGACCGAGGACGCTGCGATGGACGACGGCGCCCGGCTCGACCGTGACCCCGGTGAGGAGCACCGAGTCGACGACCGAGGCGCCACCGGACACGGACGCATCGAACGAGACGATCGACCGCTGGATGTCGGCGGCGACGGTGACGACGGCGAGCGGGTCGATGCCCTGGGCGGTGACGTGACGACGGCGACCGTCGAGGACGTCGAGATTGGCCTGCAGGTAGAACTCGGGCCGGCCGGTGTCGAGCCAGTAGTCGTCGGTACCCATCGCGTACAAAGAGCGGTCGGCCACCATCGCCGGGAACGTGACCCGCTCGATCGACACCTTGCGACCCGGCTCGATCCGGTCGAGCACGCTCGGCTCGAACACGTAGGTACCGGCGTTGATCAGGTTCGTGGGTGCCTCGTCGCGGGGCGGCTTCTCGATGAACGCGGTGACACGTCCGCGCTCGTCGGTCGGCACAACCCCGAACGCCGAAGGATCGTCGACCGGGATGAGATGGATCGAACCCTCGCCGCCGCGCTCGCGGTGGAAGCCGACCAGCTGCGCGACGTCGAGATCGGTGAGCACATCACCGTTGGCGACGACGAACGTCTCGTGGATGCCGGCGTGCCGGGCGGCGAAGGCGATCGCTCCGGCGGTGTCGAGCGGTTCGGGCTCGACGGCGTAGTGCAGCTGCACGCCGGCGCAGAGCCCATCGGGGTAGGCAGCCTTGAACGGTTCGGGCTTGAAGCCGAGGGCGAGGACCACCTCGGTGACGCCGCCTCGAACGAGGTTGGCGATGACGTGCTCGACGATCGGCACGTGGCCGACCGGCAGCAACGGCTTCGGGATGGCGTAGGTGAGCGGGCGCAGCCGCGTCCCGAACCCCCCCACCAGCACGACGGCCTGCATGGCCGTCAGCCTAGGGTCGTGGTGCTGCCGCTGGCGCCGGTGGTGGTCGAGGCACCCGCCGCCGTGGTCGTCGCGCCGGCCACCGTGGTGTCCGAGCCGGCGACCGTCGTGGTTGCGCCGGCGGCCGTGGTCGACGTGGAGTCGCCCGGCTGGGGCTGCGTGCCGAGGTCGGACAGCTTGTCGAGCTGCGGGATCGACGGCGGCTTCAGGGTGGTCAGGTCGGTGTCGTTCGACACGAAGGCGAGCGTGAACGCCATGCGGTCCTTGGTGAAGCGGACGTTGGCGAAGTCGGTGATGTAGATCTTCGGGGCCGCCGTCGAGTTGGCGTCGTCCCACACGGCCAGCTTCCAGTTCGCCGACTTGCCGTTGCACTGGTCGCCGTTCTTGAACGTGCCGAGGCCGTCCGGGAACTCGAAGCTGGTGTTCGAGCTCTTCACCGGAATCACCTTCAGGAACACGCCGAGCTTGGCGTTGCGACCCGACGCTGTCGACAGGAACGGGTGCACGTGGATGATCCCGTCAGCGTGGCTGTGGATGCCCACCGTCTGATCGGGCAGGTTCGGGAAGTTGTCCTTCTGGTTGGTGAAGGGCGCGAGGAATTTGTCGCAGGCGTACACCCCATAGGCGGCGTGGAAGTGGTCCTTGAATACCACTGGCCGGGTCGAGGCGTCGGCCTTCCCGGTGTTGCGCCCGTAGACGACGAGCAGCGTCCCGAGGACGATGACCGTGAAGATGATCGAGTAGAAGCCGAGTGCCGCCTGCCCCCCGCCGCGGACCTTGGTCCGGGAGGACGACTGAGCGACCTTTGCTACACGCTTTGCCGAAGATGCCTTACCCACGAGTGGTCGATGCTACTGGGTCGAGGCCACCGCGCGCCGGTCGCGCCCGCCGAGCTCGACGAAGAGGGCCTCGTAGGCGGCGGCGACGGCGCCGGGCGACGCCCAACGCTCCACCCACGTTCGCCCGGCGACGCCCATCGTTCGGGTTGCGACGGGGTCGGCGAGCAGTCGACGGAGCCCGGCGACGAAGGCGACCGGGTCGTCGGGGGGCACCGCCACCCCGCAGCCGGCTTCGGCCACCATGCGGGCCACCTCGGTGCCGGGGTCGACGCTGGCGAGCATCGGGCGACCGGCGGCCAGGATCGAGTAGCTCTTCGACGGCACCGACGAGCGGGCGAGCCCCGCCCGCAGCGGGACGAGGTGGATGTCGCCGCTCGCGAGCACCTCGGCGATCCGCTCGCGCGGTTGGTACGGGGCGAACCGCACGTTCGCAAGATCGCCGGCGGCGACATCGGCCTTGATCGAGTCGAGGGCCGATCCTCCGCCGTTGACCACGAACACGACCGACAGGTCGTCGCGTAGCTCGACGGCTGCGGCGACGAGCAGGTGGAGGCTCTGGGAGAACCCGACGTTGCCGGCGTAGAGCACGACGGTCTGGTCGGGCGTGATGTCGAGCTCCTTGCGGTACACGGTCGCCCGGTCGAGCGGCCGAATCGCCTCGGTGTCGACGAAGTTCGGGATCACCCGGATCTTGCCGCGATGCGCCGGGCCCACCTTGGCGACGAGGTTGGCCCGCAGGTCCTCCGACAGCACCGTCACCGCGCCGGCGCGGTGATAGGTCGTGCGCTCGAGCCAGCTCGCCAGTGCGATCACCTTCAGGTTCGTGATCGCCCCGACCTCCACCGCCACGTCCGGGAAGACGTCCTGCACGTTGAACACCAGCGGGCCGCGGCGGGCGAGGTGCATGCCCCACCCGGTGAGGCCGAGCGTGAGGGGCGGCGACATCGCCAGCACGCCGTCGACCCGCCCGCCGAGGGCGCCGGTCACGCCGGCCAGGGCGCTGAACGCAGCGAACGCCACCGCCCGTTGCGGGATCGAGCGCTTGTCCGTCGGGAACGGGTTGACGCGCACGATCGAGCCCCACCGCGTGCGCTCGCGGCGGACCGGGCGACCCTGCCACTCGGGCTCGACTCGATGGTGCAGGTACCACGGAAGCGCGGTGACGACGTGCAGTTCATGACCGCGGTCGGCCAGCTCGTACACGAGGCGCGAGATCACCTCGCCCGTCGGCGCCGTGTCGGGCGCGAAGTGGGGGCACAAGACGGCGAGCTTCATGGAAGGACCGAACGGTAGGCGGCGACGAGGGCACGGGCCGAGACCGCGCCGGGGAACCGGGCAGCGCGGCTGCGACCGGCGGCCGCCCACCGCTGGCGCCCGGCGGCGTCGTCGCGCAGTGTGGCGAGGGCGTCGGCCCACGCCTCGATGTCGGTCGGGGGCAGGAGCCAACCGCCGTCGCCGACCACCTCGGGCAGGGCGGTGGCATCGGCCGCCAGCACCGGGCAGCCGACGTCCATCGCTTCGATGACGGGTGCGCCGAAGCCCTCGTAACGGCTCGGGAAGGCGGTGGCCAGCGCCGCCCGGTAGCAACCGTCGCGGTCGGCGTCGGACACTCGACCCGGCCGGGCGACCCGATCGGCGAGGCCGAGGCGCTCGATCGCGCCATGGACATCGTCCTCCGCCCGGCCCGCGCCCCCGAGAAGGACGAGCCCGATGCCCGGTGTGCGGGCGAGGGCCTCGAGCAGCGTGACGTGGTTCTTGTGCGGATGGGTGATCGCCGGGTACACGACGAACTGCTCAGGGAAGCTCGTGG
>JAYUAM010000440.1:0-1720 GCA_043741295.1 Acidimicrobiia bacterium | reverse complement strand
GTGGGCGCACCCGCACGCGCTCGCTCACGGCGATGGCCGCCGTACCGCCCGACACGATCTCCATCTCCAACGTCGGCTCGATCACCGTCCGGGCGCCGAACGGAACCGCGGGGCTCGAACTGCTCGACGGCTTCGTCGTGACCCACACCGCCGACGTCGACGGGCTCGTGCGTTTCCCGTTCCTCGAGTTCGGTGACTACAACCTGTTCGTCAACGGCCTCGCCTCGACCGAGTCGGCCCAGATCACCCCGTTGCTCCCCGATGCCGTCATCGCCTGACCGGAACCGGCGGGGCCGGGGCGACCGACGGGGCCGGGGCGACCTGGGCTTCAGCCTGATCGAGCTGTCCGTGACGATGTCGTTGCTCGTCGTCATCGGCCTGCTCGCCTCGGTGTCACTGCTCGGCACGAAGTCGGTCGTCGACTCGGTGTCGTGGCGGGCCGAGGCGAACACCGAGATCCGCCAGCTCATCGACCAGAGCTTCGCCGACATCGCCGCAGCACGGCCGCTCGCGCAATGCGTCGAGCAGGCCGCCGACGGCTCGTGTGCCAAGATCACCGAGTCACGTGCCGACGCCGGCGACCCGGGCTCGGCGGTCCCGGCGGTGCTCGTGTCGGCCCGTCCCGACCGCGTCTGTTACCGCACACAACGGCGCAACCCGGTGACGAGCCGCGACACCAACGTGACCCCGTCGTACTGGAAGGCGTGCCTCGGCATCGACGCCAACGGACGGCTCGTCCTGGTGGCCACGCCGCCGACCTCGACATCGAGCTACGCCTCGGTCACCTTCGACGAGACCGCCACCCGCTCGCGGGTGCTCGGCACGGTCGACACCCGCGGCACCGGCGGCACCGGCCAGTACTTCACCTACTTCGACCTGTCGGGTCAGGCCATCGACCCCACGGACCTGCCCGAAGCGGACGCGCTCGGCGACCTGCTCGACGACGGCGGTACGACAATCGTCACCGGGATCGCCAAGGTGCAGCTCCAGATCCGACTCTCGTACTACGTCAACGGCTCGCGCACGCGCACCCGTGCGTTGGCGTACACCGCAGCGCTGCGCTCCTCGCGCTACGAGCAGGAGCGCTGGTGGTCAGGCGACAAGGGGACCGGATGAGATCGTCGGTCGCCACGGTCCGCCCCCGGGTCCTTGCCGCCCGTCGACGAGTTCGCCGCTACGGGGACGAGGGCTTCGCGCTCGCGCTCGCGGTGCTCGTCGCCACCGTGCTGCTCATGATGATCGCCGCCATGCTGCTGCCGGTCGTGCAGGACACGACCACGGCGCGGCGGGCGACGTCGCTCACCGAGAACCGTCTCGTCGCCGACACCGTGCTCAACGAGCTGTTCAGCGAGATCCGCCTCGACCACGACGCGACGCCCAACCCGGTGCTTGCTGGTCGGATCGCGCCGGGCCGCAACGTCAGCGATGCCGGCACCACGGCCGGCTGGGCGATGTTGGACACGGTGGCCAACCGCGCCACCCCGTGCGACGCCCTCCGGAGCACATGCTTCAGCTACACGCTCGCCGCGCCCTCCAACGCGACGACGGGGGCGCAGCAGGACTACGTGGTCGCCGAGGTGACCGTGCGGTCGCGCTGCCAGCTCTCGGCCACGTGCGTGCTGCGTCGATACCAGCAACGCTGGCACCGGCGGCGCTTCCTCGACTTCGCGCTGTTCACGCAGTACGAGACGCTCGACCCCACGCTGTACCTGCCGGCCGA
>JAYUAM010000439.1:0-1720 GCA_043741295.1 Acidimicrobiia bacterium | reverse complement strand
GCGGCGCAGACTTGCCCAGGATTGCGTACCCGGCGAGGAGTGCCTCGGTCACACCGGCGGCATACGGGCGTTGCGCCCCGACTCCCTTGATCATGCCGTCCGTGGCCAGCTCCACTGCAACATTCAGCCCGAGATCGAAGGTGGTCACGACGAGGTCGGTCCGACCGGCGGCTCGCGCCGCGGTCATGGCGCCCCTCGCCGGCGCATCCCAGACAGCCCAGATCGCAGCGAGGTCCGGCTGGGCGGCAAGCAAGGCGGCGGCGGCGGCCTCGCCATCGGCGGCGAAGTCGGGGCCCGAGACTCCCTGCCGACCGACGATCCGCAGCCCCGGATAGTTCTCGGCGATCGTGACCTCGAACGCATCCGCGCGTTGACGCGTCACGAAGAAGTCTGCCTGGTGCTCGATCATCCCGATCGTGCCCTTGCCGTCAAGGGCCTGGGCCATGAGGTGGGCAGACACGACGCCGTTGCCGAAGTTGTCGGCCGCGACGACGCTGACGTAGTCGCGGCCGGCTACGAACCCGTCCGGGACGTCCTCGATGAACACCAGCTTGGCGCCGGAGTCGACGATCTTGCGATAAGCAGCGGCCTCGTCGCGTGCCCTCAAAGGGATCGAGACCACGACACTCGGCTTCTGGAAGAGAACCGCCTCGATATCAGCGACTTGCTTCTCGGTCCTGCCCTCGCCATTCGTGCTGGCGATGACCTTGATCCCAAGCTCGGTCAGGGTTGCGGTCAGGCCGTCGACCTCGGCCTTCGTCTTCTCGCTCTCGATGTGCATCACCACGGCCGCCGTGGCTCCAAGCCCGCGGAGTCTCCGCCGCTCGTTGTAGGTCAGCTCGATCTCGGCCGCGGGCGTCGGCGACTCGCCATGGGGACCGGTGCTGAGGATGGTGTTCTCGGTGAGTGCGAGCAGGACGAGTGCCTGATCAGGGTGGATACGGGCTTCTGTCATCTCAGACTTCCTCCACGGTTGGCCAGGGCCGCCTCGGTTGACGCAGCGATGGGGCGGACGTCGACCCAGCGGCCGGTTGTCGAGCTCTCGACCACAGCCTCGATCAGGGCGACACCACGGGCGCCGTCGGCGAGGGTTGGGTAGGCGGCGTCAGCGTTGACCGGCGGCGGCTCGTCGGCCGCGATCGCGGCGTAGAAGGGCCGAAGGACATCGCGCAGGGCCTCTCCCCAGCCTTCGGGGTGACCGGCCGGAAGAGCCGGCACGCCAACCGGCCCGACTGCGCCCGACGGATTGCGCGTCTGCACGACCGCCTGGCTCCTCGAGCCGAGCCAGAGCCGCTCCGGCTCCTCCTGGGCCCAGCGCAAGGATTGCTCGGACCCGCTGACCTCGATGGTCAGATCGTTCTTGTGACCGGGGCTGACCTGGCTCACGACGAGGGCGCCGCGGGCGCCGCCCTCGAAGCGAAGGAGGACAGTTGCGGCATCCTCGGTATCGATCGTGACGGCCTCCGTCGCGCCGGAGCCCGAGCTGAATGCCGGTCCGGATCGAACGGGGCGGTGGCGGACCGGGACGAGCCTCGCGAGATCCGCCATCACCGCCTGGACCCGGGCGCCGGCGACGAACTCGACGGTGTCGAACCAGTGCGTCCCGATGTCGGCGAACGCCCGGGACACGCCGCCCGTCGCGGCGTCCAGTCGCCAGTTGTAGTCATTGGCGTCGGACAGCCAGTCCTGGAGATAGCCGCCGTGGACCAGCCGGAGCTGG
>JAYUAM010000438.1:0-4292 GCA_043741295.1 Acidimicrobiia bacterium | reverse complement strand
CCAAGCTCTCGTCGGTTCCGGGCGCCCGCAACACGGTGCCTGCCGTCGTGCGGGCGAGCCTTGACCTGCGCCACCCCGACACCGCCACACTCGACGCGATCGAGGCGGGCGCCCGACACGCACTCGACGACGCCGCCCGACGGCACGGGCTCACCTGTTCGTTGGTCGAGGCGTGGCGCTCGCCGTCCGTGGCGTTCGCGCCAGACATCATCGACGCGTTCCGTCACGGCGCCGACGATCTCGGGGCGACCCACCAGGACATCGTCAGCGGCGCCGGGCACGACTCGTGCTACCTCGCTCGCGTCGCCCCCACCGGCATGCTGTTCATCCCGTGCCGCGACGGCGTGAGCCACAACGAGTCCGAGCACGCCGAACCGGAGCACCTCGTGCTCGGCGCCAACGTGCTGCTCCAGGCCGTGCTTCACCTCGCCGGTTCCTGACCGTCAGGCTGAGCACACGGCTCGCGGTGCCGTCGTCGGTACTGTGCGGGCATGAGCACCCGCGATCCCGGTTCCGTACACCCGTTGAGCTGTGCGGCCTGCCGCGTCATCGACCGGGCCGACGGCGTGGAGGACGGCCGGCTCGGCAACCCCGACAACTTCGCCACGCAGTCGCGCCGCGACCTCTTCAGCCTGATGCGCCGGGTGCAGGACCAGACGGCCGACCGCATCACCACGGTGGCCGGCTCGATGCGGTTCGTCTACATCCACCTGGCATGGTTCGGGTTCTGGATCGCCCTCAACGTCGGGCTCGCCGGCGTGAACCACGAGTTCGACAAGTTCCCGTTCGGACTGCTCACCATGATCGTGTCCTTGGAAGCGATCTTCCTGTCGACGTTCGTGATGATCAGTCAGAACCGGCAGTCAGCGCGCGGCGACCTGCGAAGTCAGCTCGACTTCGAGAACAACATCCGTGGCGAGATCTGGTCCGTACACATCGGCGAGGCGCTCGGCCTCGATGTCGACCATGTGGAAGACATCGTCCGCCAGGCGATCGCCGGCGCCCACGCCGCGTTGCGCGACGGGGTGGGTGAGCGGGCCGGCTGATCTACTTGGCGACGTCGCCGCTGGCGGCGTGGGTGCGCAGCAGACGCTTGCCCTGCACGGTGATCTCGAGCTCGGTGAACCACGGTGCCGGCTTGTCACCACTGCGCTGGCCCCAGATGAGCAGTCGTTCCTTGGCCTCGTTGAGGCACGCGGCGACGGCTTCGAGATCCCAACCGAGGTGCTTGGCGAGGAAGGCGTTGTCGACCAGCGTGCCGGCGTCGTCGCCCTCCTGGAGCGCGCCGAGGAGCTTGACCATCGGGCCGTCCCCGGCCATGGAGAGATCAGACATCGAGACGACCAATCAGTTCGCTCTTGGCCACTTCGAACTCCTCGAAGTCCATGCCGCCATCATCGAAACGCTTGTGGAGCAGCGCGAGTGCGGCCAGCACCTCGTGTTGAGGTGCTGGCTCGCCCACTCGTTCCTCGGCCGGCTCGTCGGAATCCCCGGGGGGAACCAACTCACCCTGACGACGGGCGCGTTTCAGCGCCGCCTTCTCTTGCCGGACCTTTTCGCGATCGCGCTTGGCGCGACCTGCGCTACCCACGACGTGCCCGCCGACAAGGCCCGCTCAGCGCGGGCCGGACCGGCAACGAGGTGGATCGATCAACGAAGATCAGACAGGCCTGACGTTGTGAGCCTCTTCGCCCTTACGACCCGGGGCGACGTCGAACTCGACAGCCTGGCCCTCGTTCAGCGACTTGTAGCCGCTGCCCTGGATCTGCGAGTAGTGGACGAACACGTCGTCACCCTGCTCACGGGAGATGAAGCCGAAACCCTTCTCAGCATTGAAAAACTTGACGGTACCACTGGCCATTTGGCCCTCACTTTTATTGCGGATCCGCCAACGCAGCTGAACCCAGAAGCGAGCACGATACCAAGAAATCGCGCAACGCGCCCGCTCGACGACCGGGCAGGTGTCTCGGTCGACGGTTCGCGCGCCGACGCTAAGCTTCGCCGCGAGCGCCCCGGGGGCGCACACCACTGGGGGATACGAATGACGATCAAGGTTGCGCGGTTCCTGGATGTGTCCCACGGCACGCAGGCGAACCAGTTCTCCGTCGGCGAACGGACGACGATCGAGTCGCTCGACGAGCTCGACCCGGCGTTCAAGAAGCTCATGGACGACCCCGTCACCCAGGTGCTCGGCATCGTCGGGCCGGGCGGTCGGGCGAACCTCACGCCGATGTGGTTCGACTACGGCGACGACATGGTGCTGCTGAACTGCGCGTCGCACCGCACCAAGACGCAGTGGATCCGCGACAATCCGCACGTCACGAGCATGCTCATGAACCCGAGCAACCCGTACCACTGGCTGAGCATCAAGAGCACCGTGAGCCGCGAGATCTCCGAGGACGATCCGAACGAGGGCGCCAACGTCACCGCGCAGGTCGACTTCGTGTGGACGAAGTACACGCAGCAACCGGCGCCGTACGGGCTGCGCGATCCGGCGATCAACGAACGAAGGGTCCTGTTCCAGTGCACCATCGAACAGATCGCACTGTTCGGCCAGCCGTAACCGACGTGCCCGACGCTGACGTGCCCGACGCTGACGTGCCCGACGCTGACGTGCCCATGCTGGCGTGGACGTAGCCGTCGTCGGTGGTTCGCTCGGCGGGCTCTCGGCCGCCTGCCGGCTCGCCGACGACGGACACCGCGTGCAGGTCTACGAGCGGTCACCGGCCGAACTGGAAGAGCGGGGTGCCGGAATCGGGCTGCTGCCGGAGACCTACCGCTTCCTCGTCGAACGGGCCGGTCTGCGGGTCGACGAGATCGCGGTGTCCACGAACCACATCCGTCACCTAGGCAGCGACGGTCGCGTGCGGCACGACGACGAGCACCGCTACCTGTTCAGCTCGTGGAACACGATGTACCGCGAGCTGCGCCGCTGCCTCGACCCCGCGGCCTACCGGCTCGGCCACGAGCTGGCGACGTTCGACCTCGACCCCCCGGTGCTCCACTTCGCCAACGGTGCTGTGGCCCGTCCCGACCTCGTCGTCTTTGCCGACGGCGTCGGCTCGCTGGCCCGCGCCACGCTGCTGCCCGGCGTGCGACCGAACTACGCCGGCTACGTCGCCTGGCGCGGTGTCGTGCCCGAGCGGGAGCTCAGCGCATCCACTCGGGCCGCGCTCGACGACGCCATCACCTACGTCGTCTACGCCAACAGCCACGCGCTCGTCTATCCGATCCCCGGCCGCGATGGTTCCGTTGCTCCGGGCGATCGGCTGATGAACATCGTGTGGTACCGGAACTACCTACCCGGCGACGATCTCGACAGCCTCCTCACCGACGTCCACGGTGCGCGCCGCGACGTATCGGTGCCGCTCGGGGCGGTCCGGCTCCAGCACGTCGCCGAGGCGCGTGCCTCGGCAGCCGCCCGCCTGCCGCCGCCGTTCGCCGAGGTGGTGCACGCGGTCGAGCACCTCTCCATCCAGGTCGTGCTCGACGTCGACGTCCCCCGCATGGCGTTCGGGCGCGCGTGCCTGTTGGGCGACGCCGCCTTCGTCGCCCGCCCGCACGCCGCCGCGGGAACGGCCAAGGCGGCCGACGACGCGTGGTCGTTGGGCGACGCATTGGCCGAACATCCCGGCGATCCCGCGGGTGCGCTCGTGGCGTGGGAACCGGGCCGCCTCGCCGTCGGTCGCCAGCTGCTCGAACGCACACGGGCCATCGGTCGACGCTCGCAACTCGACGGCACGTGGCGCGCCGGCGACCCGGAACTGATCTTCGGGCTCCACGGACCCGGGAAGTGAGCGAGACATGACCGACGATCGAAGCCAGACCACGGCACGGGCGAGAGTCGCGACGGCGATGGCGGACGGCGCAGCGCGCATCGTCGACGCGCTCGACGACGACCAGCGCGCCCAGCTCCTTTGGCCGTTCCCGTCGGACGAGGAACGGCGGCTCTGGTTCTACACGCCGACCGACCACGGCGGGCTCACGCTGGCGTCGATGACGGCGTCCCAGCACCGCCTGGTCTTCCGCCTGCTGGCAAGCGCGCTCTCCACCGCGGGCTACGTGACCGTTGCGACGATCATGGGCCTCGAGAACGTGCTCGACCACTTCGAGGGGTTCTCGGTCCTGTTCGGGCGCGACCGGGGGCGCGACCCGTTCCTGTACTTCCTACGGATCTTCGGCACACCGTCGACGACAGGAACGTGGGGCTGGCGCCTCGGTGGACACCACGTGTCGCTCAACTTCACGATCGTCGACGGCGAACTGGCCGGTTCGACGCCGCTGTTCTTCGG
>JAYUAM010000437.1:0-1723 GCA_043741295.1 Acidimicrobiia bacterium | reverse complement strand
GCATGGAACCGGCGGCGGCCACCGCCTCGCCGTAGAACTCGCGCACGTCGCCGCGGCTCGGCGAGAGCACGAGGGCGGCGGCGGCGCCGTGGTCGGCCGCCATCTTCGTCATCTTGGTGACGCTCACACCGGCGGCGAGGTTGCCGGTGCCGAGCAGCACGGGGATGTGGGACGGCACCGCGGCGCGAACCGCGTCGAACAGCTGCAGGCGTTCCTTGATCGCCAGGTGCGCGGCCTCGCCCGTCGTGCCGGCGACGACCACCGCACGCACGCCGCGACCGGCGAGATGTTCGGCGTGGCGGGCCGTGGCGGCGTTGTCGACGTGGCCGTGCTCGTCGAAGAAGGTGACGAGTGCGACGGCGATACCGGTGAACACCGGCTTGGACGCGCTGTGCGGCATGCGGAACCCCTAGTTCTGGTGAAGCCCCGGAGGGCGCGATGGCCGGTTCGGCCGGGTCGGCGTGGTGAGCACGATCTCGTGCTGGGGCTCCGCACCACGACGACCCCTGGTCGCTGGTTCGGTCGGTGCCTCCGGGCCCGCCGCGCCATCGGGCCGCGCACCGTTCGTGCGCGTCCGAGGTCCGCTCGGACCCCTTCCCCCGGAGATCACGGCCGTGCCGCTACTCGCCACGGCTGCGAACCTACCGCGATGATCGGGTGCTGGGAAGGGGCGATCACGACCTTTTCGGTCAGGCGTCGCGTCCGCGCCGGAAGTTGCGCACGTTCGAGAACACGATCCAGCCGAGCAGGACGGCCATCAGCGGCCACTGGTAGCGCGTCGAGTACTTGACGAAGGTCTCGAGCGGCGAGCGTAGGCGTTCGGCGAGGTACCAGAACAGGACGAGCCGGCCCGCTGCCCCGACGGCGACTAGGGCGAGGAAGCGCTTGAACGGGAGCGGGCGCAGGCCGGCGAGCATGGCGACGATGTTCGAGCCGGCGAAGAACGGCACGAGCGCCCAGCTCGCCGTCTCGAACCCGCGCTCGAGCTGGTCGATCGAGGCCTGGGGGACGCCGAGGTACCGCCGCAGCCACCCGAGCGTGCGGTCGCCGAACACCCTGCCGAGCCCGTAGCAGACGACGGCCGAGAGCATCATGCGCCCGAAGCCGACGAGCGCGTAGGACAGCGCATCAATGTGGTTCGTGACGGCGACGAGCAGGTGCCTGTTGCGCGCCGACATCGCCAGCATGAGCGCCGGATGGGTTTTCTGCAGCCGGGGCGCCGTGACGGCGCCGACGTTGGCGACGACGAGGAGCGTCACGTACGCCCCGAGCATGCCGATCTGGCGGACGGTCCAGGGCTCCCGCGGCGTGTCGATCAGTGCGGATGGGTCCGGTGCGGGTAGCTCCATGGCCCGCCCAAACTACCTAGTGCCGGCGACGGTCTCCCGGTCGCGATGCCGCGCCGACCGCGCAGGCGGAGCCGCGCGCCGCACGGTCACTGGCCCTGCACGGTGATCTTCCACGTCAAGCGAGCGCCCTCGTGGCCGGTGCGGACGACCCAGATCGTGACGAGGATCGCGGTCACCACGGCGAGCGCGCTCGTCACCGTCGTCGCGGTTCGGTGGGAACCCCCGGACGAGGCGATTGCGCGGCGTTCGACGAACGCCATTGCACCGGCCGCCGCGGTGAACAGCAGCATGAACACCAGCGCGCCGTTGGCGAGGTTGCGGTGATGAGCCACGGGTGGGTCGCGGTTCATCCAGATGTACATCTGTTCACCGGT
>JAYUAM010000436.1:0-4300 GCA_043741295.1 Acidimicrobiia bacterium | reverse complement strand
ACGCTCTTGCGCAGGGCGTCGGCTTTGGCGTGCACCTGCTCGACGCTACCGACGTTCAGGAATGCCTGCTCGGGTACATCGTCCAGATCGCCCTTCAGGATGGCGTCGAACGAGGCGACCGTCTCGCCGACCGGCACCGTCTCACCCGGCACGCCGGTGAACACCTCGGCGACGTAGAACGGCTGCGACAGGAACCGCTGGATCTTGCGGGCCCGGTTGACGGTCGAGCGGTCCTCGTCCGACAGCTCGTCGAGACCGAGGATGGCGATGATGTCCTGGAGCTCCTTGTAGCGCTGCAGGTTCTCCTGCACCGCACGGGCCACGCGGTAGTGCTCGGCGCCGACGACCTCGGGCGCGAGGATCGTGGAGGTCGAGGCCAACGGATCGACCGCCGGGTAGATGCCGAGCGCGGCCACCTGGCGGCTCAGTTCGGTAGTGGCGTCGAGGTGGGTGAAGGTCGTGAACGGCGCCGGGTCGGTGTAGTCGTCGGCCGGCACGTAGACCGCCTGCAGCGAGGTGATCGAACGGCCCTTGGTGGACGTGATGCGCTCCTGCAGCTGGCCCATCTCGTCGGCGAGCGTCGGCTGGTAGCCCACCGCGGACGGCATGCGGCCGAGCAGCGTCGACACCTCCGAGCCGGCCTGGACGAAGCGGAAGATGTTGTCGACGAAGAGCAGCACGTCCTGGTTCTCCACGTCACGGAAGTACTCGGCCATGGTGAGCGCCGAGAGGGCGACGCGCAGGCGCACGCCCGGCGGCTCGTCCATCTGGCCGAACACGAGGGCCGCCTTCTCGTAGACCCCCGACTCCTGCATCTCGAGCCGCAGGTCGGTGCCCTCACGGGTGCGCTCGCCGACACCGGCGAACACCGACACGCCGCCGTGGTTCTGCGCCACGCGACGGATCATCTCGGTGATGAGCACCGTCTTGCCCACCCCGGCGCCGCCGAACAGCCCGATCTTGCCGCCCTGCAGGTAGGGCGTGAGCAGGTCGATGACCTTGATGCCGGTCTCGAACATCTTGGCGATCGGCTCGAGCGTGTCGAAGGCGGGGGGGTCGCGGTGGATGTCCCAGCGCTCGAGATCGTCGGCGTAGCCGGGCTCGGCGTCGAGGGGTTCGCCCCAGGCGTTCCACACGTGACCGAGCACCTTCGGACCGACCGGGACGCTGATGCCGCGGCCGGTGTTGCGCACCGGGGTGCCGCGGCGCAGGCCGTCGGTGGGCTTCAGGCACACGGCACGCACGCGACCGTTGCCGAGCTGCTGGGCGACCTCGGCGAGCACGGCGATGTCGCCGCTGCCGACGACGTGGATCGTCATCTCGACCGCGGTGTTTATCTCGGGTAGGGACCCGCGCGGGAACTCGATGTCGACGACCGGTCCGGCGATGGCGACGACCCGGCCCTCTTTCAACCCGCTGGCCTTGGTCTGGGGTTCGGTCATGGTCATGGTGATGGCTCCTGCGTCAGACGCGTTCGATCGTGGGGGCGTTGGCGTTCACGAGATCGAAGTAGCGGGCGGTGGGCTCGCCGTCCTTGCGGTCGCCCGACAGCGCCTCGGCGCCGCTGACGATCTCCATGATCTCGGTCGTGATGGAATCCTGACGGGCGCGGTTCATGATGCGCGACACGGTTTTGATCAGCTCTTCGGCGTTATCGGTGGCCGACTTCATCGCCCGCTGGCGGAAGGCATGCTCGGACGCCGCGGCGTTCAGCAGCGCGGCATACACGCGGGCCTCGATGTAGCGCGGCAGCAGGCTTTCGAGCACCACGCCGGGGTCGGGCTCGATCTCATAGTCGACCTTCTCGGCGCCGGATGACTGCTCCGCCGGGCGACCGGAGTGACCCGCACCGCCGGCGGACGCGATCTCACGCTCCAGCGGGACGAGCGGGCGGATGACCACTTCCTGGCTGCCGGCGGAGATGAACCGGGTGTAGATCAGCTCGACCGAGTCGACCTCACCGGCCAGGAACATGTCGACGACCTTCTGGCCGATCTGTCGGGCGTTCTCATAGGTGGGGCTGTCCGAGAAGCCGTTGAGGACGGCATCCATCTTGTAGCCGCGGAACCGGAAGTAGCCCTCGGCCTTCCGGCCGACGGCGACGATCGAGTAACCCTTGCCGGCGAGCACGTCGGACTTGATCTCGCCCTCGGTGGCGCGCAGCACACCGGCGTTGTAACCGCCGCACAACCCACGGTCGGCCACGATGGCGACGTAGCACTTGCGGGCGATGTTGCGCACCGGGCCGTGGCCGGCGAGCAGCGGGCTTCGCACCTCGCCACCGGCGGCGCCGAGGTCTTTCACGACCGCAGTGATCCGCTCGGAGTACGGCACGGCAGCATGCACCCGTTGCTGCGCCTTGACGATGCGCGACGCGGCGATCAGCTCCATGGCGCGTGTGATCTTCTTCGTCGCCTGGACGCTACGGATGCGTCCGCGCAGAATGCGTTCCTGACCGCCGGCCATCTAGAACGCCTCCTTCGGCGTCCGCTTCGCTTTCGCCTCGATCGGCTGCGCCTCGTTCCTGGCGCTTCCCTCGGCGCCTGCCCAAGGCCGCGCAGTATTCAGCACCTGCCCTGTGCCAGTGATCGACAGCGAGCGCACGGCCATCATTCCGTGACGAGGGTCTTGTCGCTGTGGGCGTCGCCGAGGGCTTCGGCGTCGGTGGCCGTGAGGTTGGCCGCGGCCGGGGCAGCGCCGGCGAGGCCGGCCTTGAAGGTGGCCTTCACGCCCTTCACCGCGTCTTCCAGCCCTTCGGGTAGGTCCTTCTTCGTGCGGATGTGCTCGAGCAGGCCGGAGTACTGAGTGCGGAAGGTCTCGTGCAGCGTGTTCTCGAAGCGGCGCACCTCGCCCACCGGCAGATCGTCGAGGTGACCTTTGGTGCCGGCGTAGATCGACACGACCTGCTCCTCGACGGGAAGCGGGCTGTTCAGCGACTGCTTGAGCAGCTCCACCAAGCGGTAGCCGCGCTCGAGCTGCGCTTTCGACACCGCGTCGAGTTCGGAACCGAACGTGGCGAACGCCTCCAGCTCACGGAACTGCGCGAGGTCGAGCTTGAGCGTGCCCGACACCGACTTCATCGCCTTGATCTGGGCAGCACCACCGACGCGCGACACCGAGATGCCCACGTCGACCGCCGGGCGCACACCGGACTTGAAGAGGTTGTCCTGCAGGTACACCTGGCCGTCGGTGATCGAGATCACGTTCGTCGGGATGTAGGCCGACACGTCGCCGGCCTTCGTCTCGATGATCGGCAGCGCGGTGAGCGAACCGGCACCGCGCTCGTCGGAGAGCTTGGCGGCCCGCTCGAGGAGGCGGCTGTGCAGGTAGAAGACGTCGCCAGGGTAGGCCTCGCGGCCCGGCGGGCGGCGCAGCAGCAGGGCGAGCTGGCGGTACGACTCGGCCTGCTTGGAGAGGTCGTCGTACACGACGAGTGCGTGCTCGCCGTTCTCCATCCAGTGCTGGCCCATCGCGCAGCCTGCGTACGGGGCGAGGTACTTGAACGGCGCCGGGTCGGACGCCGGAGCGTTGACCACGACGGTGTACTCCATCGCACCACGCTGGCGCAGCGTCTCCACGGTCTGGGCGACCGTGGAGCTCTTCTGGCCGATGGCGACGTAGATGCACTTCACGCCGAGGCCGCGCTGGTTGATGATCGTGTCGACCGCGACGGTGGTCTTGCCCGTCTTGCGGTCGCCGATGATGAGCTCGCGCTGACCGCGCCCGATGGGCGTCATCGCGTCGATCGCCTTGATGCCCGTCTGCAGCGGCTCGTGCACCGGCTTGCGTCCGATGATGCCGGGCGCCTGGAGCTCCATGCGGCGGTCGTGCACGTTGGTGAGCGGACCCTTGCCGTCGACGGGGACGCCGAGCGCATCGACGACGCGGCCGAGCAGGCCATCGCCAGCGGGCACCGAGAGGATCTGACCGGTGGCCTTCACCGGGGAGCCTTCGCTCACGGAACCGCCATCGCCGAGCACCACGGCACCGATGGAGTCCTCGTCGAGGTTGAGCGCCAGGCCCCGCACACCGCCTTCGAACTCGAGGAGCTCGTTCACGCCCACGCCGGGAAGGCCCGAGACGGTGGCGATGCCGTCGCCCACCTCGATCACGCGGCCGACCTGCGCCGCTGCCATGTCGGGCGTGAAGCCCTCGAGGTTCTTGCGGAGCGCTGCGGCGATGTCAGCGGTGTTGATGGTCAGCTCTGCCATCTTCGTGGGTTCCTTCGTCTTGAGTGCGGGGCGTCGGGGGCGACGCGATCAGAACGCAGACTTGAGCTGCTGGAGGCGGGTCTTGATCG
>JAYUAM010000435.1:0-4303 GCA_043741295.1 Acidimicrobiia bacterium | reverse complement strand
GGGATGGCCGGCCAGGTTCGTCGGGATCGTGTAGACGTCGCACAGGTACATGGCGAGCGGGTTGTCGCCCTTGGCCCCGAAGGCGAAGGCGACGCTCGGCGACGCCGGCGTGAGCAACACGTCGGCGTGCTCGTACGCGCGGGCGAAGTCCTGGCTGATGAGGCGGCGCACCTTCTGAGCCTTGCCGTAGTAGGCGTCGTAGTAACCGGCCGACAGCGCGTACGTTCCGAGCATGATGCGCCGCTTCACCTCGGCCCCGAAACCGGCCGTGCGCGAGGCATGCATCATGTGCGCCGTGTCGACGCCGTCGACGCGCAGGCCGTAGCGGACACCGTCGTAGCGGGCGAGGTTGCTCGACGCTTCGGCCGGCGCGATGAGGTAGTACGCCGTAAGCCCGTAGCCGAATGCGGGCACGTCCACGTCGACGATGCGGGCACCGGCCTTCTCGAGGGCGACGAACGCCGCGTCGAGCTGCCCGAGCACGTCGGGGTCGGCCCCGGCCGGCAGGTCGGTGATCCGTCCGACGCGCAGACCTTCGACACCGCGGTCGAGCACCGAGGCGAGATCGGCGGCCGGCTGCGGGATCGACGTGGAATCCATCGGGTCGTGCCCGCCGATCACCTCCATGAGCGCGGCGGCATCGGCGACGTCGTTGGTGAACGGGCCGATCTGGTCGAGGCTGGAGGCGAAGGCGATGAGCCCGTATCGAGATACGGCGCCGTACGTGGGCTTCACCCCGACCACGCCGCAGAGCGCGGCGGGCTGGCGGATCGAGCCGCCGGTGTCGGAGCCGAGCGAGGCGGCGGCGAAGCCCGCGGCCACCGCGGCGGCGCTGCCACCGGACGAACCGCCCGGCACGCGGGACGGGTCGTGAGGGTTGCGCGTCGGACCGAACGCGGAGTTCTCGGTCGACGACCCCATGGCGAACTCGTCGAGGTTGGTCTTGCCGATCGTGATCGCGCCGGCGGCGGCAAGGCGCTGCACGACCGTGGCGTCGTACGGTGGGCGCCAGCCTTCGAGGATCTTGGATGAGCACGTGGTGGGGATGCCCCGCGTGCACAGGTTGTCCTTTAGCGCGATCGGGACGCCGGCCAGGGGGCCCGGGTCGTCGCCGGCGGCGACGCGCCGGTCGATCTCGGTGGCGGCGGCCCGTGCCTCGTCGGCGAGCACGAGGTTGAAGGCATGGATCTCGTTTTCGCGTGCCGCGATGGTCGCGAGGTGCTCGTCGACGACGTCGACGGCCGATCGACGGCCCGACCGCACGTCCGCAGCGATCGACATCGCGGTCATACGGGTTCGCCCAGGATCGGCGGGACGGCGAAGCGACCCTCGGCAGTGGCGGGGGCGACGGCGAGGACCTCGGCCCGGTCGAGGCACGGGCGGACCTCGTCGTCGCGCAGGACGTTGACCATCTCGAAGGCCTGGGTCATCGGCTCGACGTGGGCGAGGTCGAGCGCATCGATGTCGCGGAAATGCTCGACGATGCCGCCGAGCTGCGCCGTGAAGCGGGCGAGCTCGCCGGCGTCGAGGTCAAGACGGGCGAGGCGGGCGACCCGGGCCACGTCGTCGGGAGAGATGGGAGATGACACGGCTCGGCATGTTAGGCGGGGGACCCAACGGCCGCCCCGTTCGTTCCGTTGGTGGGCGCTCAGCCGCCCGCTCAGCCGTTCGACGGAAGGTTTTGTGCGGCCCAGAGGGCGGCCTGCGTCCGGTCGCTGACCCCGAGCGTCTGGAAGATCTTGGTGAGGTGGGCCTTCACGGTGCGCTCGGAGATGTCGAGCCGCCGGGCGATCTGCTTGTTGGCAAGCCCGATGCGTACGAGACCGAGCACCTCGGCCTCGCGACCGGTGAGCGAGCCGTGACCGCCGGCACCGACACGCTTGGCGTCGAGCAGCACTCTCGCCACCTGCGGGTCGATGGGGGCGCCGCCGCGGTGGACGGCTTCGATCGCCGCCAGGATCTGTTCGGGGTCCGCGTGCTTCAGGACGTAGCCGTCGGCGCCGGCATCGAGCGCCGCCATCACCCGCTGCTGCTCGGAGAACGACGTGAGGATCACGACCTTGACGTCCGGCCACTGGCGCGAGATGGCGGCCGTCGCTTCGATGCCGTCCATCACCGGCATCGATAGATCCATCAGCACGACGTCCGGCCGGTGCTCCTCGACGGCGGCGAGCGCAGCCCGACCGTCGGCGGCGAAGCCGACGAGCTCGACGGCATCGCTCGTGGCCAGAAGCTGCTCCAGACCGTTGCGCACGATCACGTGGTCGTCGACGACGACGACCCGGATGGCCCGACGCCCGGCAACCTCGTCGTGCTGCCCCGAGGTGTCGCTCATCGCGGCACCGTCACGGTGACGTGCGTGCCGTGGCCGGGGTGCGAGCGGATCTCGATACCTCCACCGGCGTCCTGCAGCAGTCCGGAAAGGCTGCGCAGCCCGACATGGCCACGCTCGGCGCGGTTCGTCATGGTGGCGCCGTCGAAGCCGTCGCCGTCGTCTTCGACGGTGAGCACGATGTCGTTCGGTCGGGGCTTCACCCGGACGACGACCTCGGTGGCGTTGGCGTGGGCGGCCACGTTGCGGATCGCTTCCTGGGCGCTGCGATAGAGCAGGCTGACCGTCTCGCGCCGGAGTTCGCCGGTGCCCGGATCGACGGCAAGTTCGGTGTGGATGCCGCGATTGTGCAGCCCGGCGACGAGGTCGACCATGGCGCTCTCCAACCCCTCTTCGTGCAGGTTCGGTGGGTAGATGTCGACGAGCATCGAACGCAGCGACTTGACGGTCTCGCGGATCTTCGAACCGGCGTCGGCCATCGTGTCGCGTGGCCCGGCGACATCGGTGGTGCGGGCCGCCGCCGCCAGCGACATCGACACGCCGGTGAGGTCTTGAACCGCGCCGTCATGCAGATCGCTGGCGATGCGACGTCGTTCCGCGTCGGAGGAGTCGATGGCGTGGTGCAGCAGACGCTCACGTTGTCGTTGGCCGGACCGCAATCGGCGGGCCATCGACCAGGCGAAGGGGATCTGCACGAGCTCGAGCAGGAGCAACGCACCGACGGCGATGGGGCCGAACTCACGCCACAGGCTGGCGCCTGTCGAGCGGACGTTGTTGTAGGGGAAGTACGCCTCGAACAGCAGCGGCGTGCCGTTGGCGGCCTTCACCGACTGGTACACCTCGAGCAGTCGGACGTGTTCCTTCTCGTATTGGTTCTCCGGCTTTCGGAGGTCGCTCACCTCGGCGATGGCGTCGACCTCCCCGTTGATCACCGCCATCGCGTCGGCGTCGAGCGGATATTTCGCACCGAGCAGGCGCGGCTCGTTGGCGTAGATGATCGTGCCGTCGGCCCGCCAGATCTTCACCCGCACGAGCGCGCCGCGCACGACGTACGTGCGGACGAACTCGTCGAGCCGCACGATGGCATTGTGGTCACCGGCGAGCAGCGCGTCGTCGAGGAAGCGGTCTCGCACGATCTGAGCGCTGACCCAGGTCGTTCGCTTGGCGTCTTCGATGCCGAGCCGGGTGCCGATGCGCACGCTGGCCACCGCGGTGACCACGATTGCCGCAGCGAGCGCGGGCAGGCCGGCGAGCACGAAACGCAGGACAAGTCGCCGCACCGAGACGACGGGAGGTCTGGGCGACGCCGTGGCTTCGACGTCGATCGGGGAGCGGCCGGGCTGCAGCGTCGACGTCGACATCGTTCGTAGCGTACCGACCACGGGAAGGGCGGCGCGCTCGCCGGCGGTGGCGCGCGCGGTGCCGTTTCGGGGCCGTGCCCCGCCAGCGGCATCGAGCACTCCGCCGGACCCGCCCGGTATCCCGAGATCGGCCGACCTAGCCGTGGCCGCCCCCACCGCCACCGCCGCTTCCCCCGCCACTGCCGGGACCGCTACCGCCGCCGGCCGCCGTGGTCGGGCCGCCGGGCGTGGTGGTCGTACTGGTCGGCACCGTCGCGTCGGCGGTCGTGGCCGGCGTGGGGGTGGTCGGCGTCGTGGCGACCGTCGTGTTCGGCTTACCGCCCGGACTTCCGTTGCCCGGCGTCGTGGCCGGTGTCGTGGCCGACTTCGGCGTGGTCGGCGGGGTCGGGGTCGAGCCCCGGGGTGTCGACGCGGTCGGGCTGCTGGTCCCGCCCGCCACGGTGGTGGCGGTGGACGAGTTCGGTGGGGTGCTCCGCGACGTCGTTGTTGGGGAGGTCGGCGTAGTGGGCGATCCTCGACCGGCGGGCACGGTGGCGTTCGGTGCGCCACGCTTCGAGCCGGCCGGGCTCGCCGCACCCCTTGCATCGCCGGCGGCGGCTCCAGCGCCTAC
>JAYUAM010000434.1:0-4307 GCA_043741295.1 Acidimicrobiia bacterium | reverse complement strand
GGCCGACGGCTCGGGAGATGCGACGTGTTCTTCAAGCAGTACTACCTCGGCTGCCTGTCGCACGCCTCGTACCTCATCGGGGACACGACCAGCGGGCGGGCCGTCGTGGTCGACCCGCAGCGCGACATCGCCCGGTACCTCGCCGATGCGGCCGCCGCCGGGCTGATGATCGAGCGCGTCGTCGAGACCCACTTCCACGCCGACTTCCTGTCCGGCCACCTTGAGCTGCGCGCCGCTACCGGCGCCGTCATCTCCTACGGGTCGGCGGCCGAGGCCCACGCCGAGTTCCCGATCCACCCACTGGCCCACGGCGAGCGGCTGACGCTCGGCGAGGTGGTGCTGGAGATCCGGCACACGCCGGGCCACACCCCCGAGTCGATCTCGATCGTCGTCCACGACCGCGC
Source organism: Acidimicrobiia bacterium (assembly GCA_043741295.1). Lineage (GTDB taxonomy): Bacteria > Actinomycetota > Acidimicrobiia > Acidimicrobiales > Ilumatobacteraceae > JAYUAM01. The sequence goes on along the minus strand of JAYUAM010000434.1, from coordinate 3,903 downwards.
AGACGACACTGCTCCCTACGGCGTGCTCACCGGCGACACGCTGTTCATCGGCGATGTCGGTCGGCCCGATCTGCTCGCCTCCGTCGGCGTGTCGGCCGACGAGCTCGCCGGGGCGCTCTACCACTCGACCCGTGAGCAGCTGATGACCTTGCCCGACGCCACGCGGGTCTTCCCCGCGCACGGCGCCGGCTCGGCGTGCGGGAAGTTCCTGTCGTCGGAGACGTCGTCCACCATCGGCGAGCAGAAGCGGACGAACTACGCCCTGCAACCGATGACCGAGGCGGAGTTCGTCCAGGTCGTCACCGAAGGGCAGACGCTCTCGCCGCTCTACTTCGCCTTCGCCGCCGACCGGAACAAGCAGGCGCACGACGTGCTCGCCGAGCACGTACCGCCCCGGTCGATGAGCCTCGCCGAAGTGCTTGCCGCTCAGCGCCGCGGCGGCGTCGTGCTCGACACCCGTGATGCTGCGGCGTTCGCTCAGGGCCACCTCCTTGGCTCGTACAACGTCGGGCTCGCCGGTCGCTACGCCGAGTACGCCGGTGACGTTCTCGTGGCCGATCAGCCGATCGTGCTCGTTTGTGAACCGGGTACCGAGGTGGAGTCGCGCACCCGCCTGGCGCGCATCGGGTTCGACAACGTGGCCGGCTGCCTCGCCGACCCCGTGGCAGCGTTCGTCGAACACCCGGCCTGGGTCGTGGCTGCCTCGCGGCTGACGGCCGACGAGCTGCTCGACCGCCTCGAATCGGTCGACCGGCTCCAGCTCGTCGACGTACGTGCCCCGGGAGAGGTGGCGGCGGGATGGATCACTGGCGCGCTCGCGCTGCCCCTCGCCCGCATCCTCGATCGTCTCGGCGATCTCGACCCGACCGCACCGACCGTCGTGTACTGCGCGGGCGGCTACCGCTCGATGATCGCCGCGTCGGTCATGCGCGCTGCCGGCTTCGCCGACGTGTCCGATCTGCTCGGCGGGTACGGCGCGTGGGAGCACGCCCACCTGCCGACGACGGGCGGTGGCGCCGGTGGGCGCTGACCACCTCGACCTCGTCCAGTGGCTCCTGATCGTCGCCACCGGGGCCGGTGCGGGCTTCCTGGGAGGCCTGTTCGGCAAGGGCGGGTCGGCCATCGCCACGCCGATCCTCGCTGCCATCGGCGTGCCTCCGATCATCGCCGTCGCCTCCCCGTTGCCGGCCACGATCCCGGGAACGCTCGTCGCCTACCGCCGCTACCGGGGTGGCGGCTGGTCGAATCCCCGGGTCGTGCGGTGGAGCGTGGCGTTCGGGCTGCCGGCGACGATCGTCGGGGCTCTTCTAACTCGCTGGATCGGCGGCGGCTCTCTCGTGAAGGTCACCGACGTGGTCGTCGCCCTGCTCGGTCTGCGCGTGCTGTTCGGTCGGCGTCGGCCGGCGGTCACCGACGCCTGCTCGACGGGCGATCCGACCGTACGTGTGGTCGCGTCTGTCGCGCGGCTGGCCGCCGTGGCCGTACCCGTCGGCTTCCTGGCCGGACTGCTGGGCAATGCCGGCGGGTTCATGCTCGTGCCGCTGTATCTGGCCGTGCTCCGGCTCCCGATCAAGAGCGCGCTGGCCAGCTCGCTCGCCGTGGCGTCGGTGCTCGCTGTGCCCGGCACGGTGGTGCATGCCGCGCTCGGCCACATCGACTGGCGTGTCGCCGCCGTGTTCGGCGCGGCCTCGATCCCGCTGTCGAGCCTCGGCGCGCGCACCGCGCTGCGGATGGACGGCGGTCGTCTCGAGACGGTGTACGGCGCCGGGTTGTTGCTGCTCGGAGTGACGCTTTTGATTGTCGGCTGACGGCGGTGGGCTCAGTCTCGTCCGACGGCCGTGGGCTCGCCGCTGGCTGACGGCCGTAGGCTTGCCCTGTGAGCGATCGTCTGGCGCGGCGTCCGCTCGACGAGCCCCATCCCCGTCGCGTGGCCCCCGACGATCCGCGGCGCGGCGCCATCGTGGCCGCGCACTCGGTCGCCCTCGCCCGCGGCGACGCCGGCTACCTCGACCCGGGCACGGGCCTGTTCGTCTTCACTGCCGCCCACCTCGCTGCCGTCGGCACGTGCTGCGGCTCGGGCTGCCGGCACTGCCCGTTCGTCGTGTAACGCCCGCTCAGCGCTGACTCGGCAGCACCGGGTAGTCGCGCTCGTTCACGACCCAGCCGGGGCGCAGTGAGAAGTCGAGGCGAGGCGGCACGAAGATGTCGATCAGCTGATGGCGGTGATCGCCGACGCCCTGGCTCGTGTGCACGGTCGGCGGGGGGATCACCACGAGCGCCGGGCTCGTGCATCGTCGATGCACGTCGTCGCGCCACGTCGCCAGATCGGTGGTCCACGGCGTGCGGATGTGGTGCACGTAGTCGCCGTCGATCTGCAGCGAGATCTGCTCGAAGTCGGCGTGATGGTGGGGCGATAGGCGCGCCGGGTCGCGGGCGCCGAGATCGGCGGGGATCACGTTCACCATCACGGTGCGGCAGCGGAAGATCGTGCCGAACCGTCCGGGCTCCAGCGGGATGTCGGCCAGTCGATACACGCGCAGGCGGTCGCCCTCGGGCGACGGCGGCCACGGGGCGAACGCCGCCGTGTGCCGGTGCTCGTGGGCCCGGCCGGCATCATGGGCGGCGGCGTTGCCGGCGCGCCCGACGAGGTCGGTCGCCTCGTTCGAGAACACGCGCACGAGCACCCCCGGCGCGGTGACGACGACGCTGCTGCGGCCCGGCGGCACGATCACCACCGCGTCGTCGTCGACTTCGGCGTGGGCGGCCGGAGCGTTGGCGGTGACGACGACCCGGGCGGCGGTGCATGCAGGAGTCGACACGAGGACGACTACGTACTCGTCGGCCTGCGAGAGCCGGTCGAGTCGGTCACCGGCGACCGCGTCGGAGTACACGACGACGCCGGTCTGGCTGCGCACGATCCACGAGCGAGTGCCGAGTGGCGTGATCTCGTCGGGCTCCGTGGTGGAGAGCTCGACGAACTCGGGCGGGGCCGCGGCATCGCCGGAGGAGGCGATGCCGGTCACGGCGGAGGTGGGCATCGTCAGTTGGGAGCGGGGGTCGTTCGGGTCGTACGGCATACCAGCCTGGATTCTGTCGCGTCGGCGGGGTGGCTACGGTGCGGGACGGTCCGAGATGGCCGCGCCATGTCGATGCGGGGCCGGGCCATGTCGATGCGGGGTCGTCGAAGGAGAAGCGATGAAGGACTGGACGGACTTCGGGGTACGGGCGAGGCCGGCGAGGTCGGCGCGCTCACGGTGGTCAGCGAGCCTCCGATCCAGGGCGTGATCGATGCGCTCGTGGCCGAATGCAACGACTTGCTTGCCGTGCCCCTGCGTGGCATCACGACGGACGGGGACATCGTGGCCGGCCTGTTCGGTTCCCGCCGGGGCACGGTCGACAGCGCGCCGCTCGTCGACGCCGCGCTCGCCTTCCTGGACTCGCTCACCGTCGCCGACCGCGCCAGTGCGAGCTTTCCGCTGGGTGCCGACGAGCGTCGCTCGTGGTTCAACGTGCACCCGAACCTCTTCCGCCACGGCGTGATGCTCGAATCGTTGAGCACCGCGCAGCGCGAGCTGGGGCTCGGCCTGCTGCGCGCCACACTCTCCACACGCGGCTTCAGCCAGGCGCGCGACATCATGCAGCTGAACGAGGTGCTGGCGATCGCCACGGGCAGGCCCGACGAGTTCGGCGAGTGGCCGTACTTCGTCTCGATCTTCGGCACGCCATCGCAACGCCATCGACACGTACGTCGGCTGGGCGCGCGACGACCACGCCGCAGTGCGGGCGGCCGACGTCGACGCCCAGCTCGACGAGACGTGGTTCGCGTGGTTCGGCGGGACCGGCGACGAGGATCCGTTCTACTACCGCATCCACAGCCCCGTCGTGCTCGTCGAGTTCGATCAC
>JAYUAM010000433.1:0-4320 GCA_043741295.1 Acidimicrobiia bacterium | reverse complement strand
GTCGGCCGCCCCGTCGCATCGCGTCGTCGAGGGCGCTGGTCAACTGCCCCAGCGGCACGTCGCGGCCGACGAAGTGCTCGGCTCGTTCGGGCGGTGTCCCCGTGCCCAACATGTCGCAATGGTACGGCTCGCGTGGACTGAGCTGGCACTTCGTCGTGTTCGGCGGCGTACAACGGCCTCGGTCGGCCCTACGTCATCCCGAACTCATCGGTGTTCGTCGTGGCGAGCGTGTCGGTGGTCGAAGCGCAGGAGATGCTCTCGGAGCAGGTCGGCTCCGTAGTCCCCGCCGTTCGGCGTCCGCACCACGGTGTGGACGTGATGGCGCGATGGCACCTCGTTGTCGAACGCTACGCCGGGGTGATGATCGAACTCGATCAGGATCACCGGGCTGTGCACGCGGTAGTAGAAGGGCGCTTCGTCGTCGAAGCCGCCGTACCACGAGAACCAGGTCTCGTCGAGGTGCGCGGCGACCTCGTCCATCCGCACGTTGGCATGGTCGTCGGCGGCCCAGCCCGCGTAGGTCGCGGCGAGCGAGCGGAGCACGCGCCGCTGCCCGTCGGTCATCTCGACACCGGCCACCCCTTGATACGGAGCGACGAGGTTGTCGTGGAACGCGCCGGCCTGCATCCGACCGTCGAACGGGTTCTGCAGAGCGGGCGAGATCTCGTCCGGATGCAGCGACGGGTGGATGATCGCCCGCCCGCGCTGCGCGGCGTCGAAGGAACGCAGCAGATCGAGGCCGAGCGCTTCCTCGGGATCGAAGAGTGACACGCCCGCGAGCGGCCCGAGACCCACCCGTCGCGGCTCGGCGCCCATGAAGGCGGGCGTCAGGACGATGCGGTCGTCGAACACGACCGTGTTGAGGCAGACGTGGTGCCCGTCGAACTGCCAACCCCACGGTTCGCCCGAGTCCGGCGAACCGAAGATCGACAGGAAGTACGGCCATTCCCCGAACGCCTCGCGGTCACCGGTCAACTCGGCGAGCAGCTCGTTGAGTCGCATGATCGAGCGCGCCTGGTGGTAGCCACGTGCCGACATCGTCGTCTGAAGGATCGTGAGCGCAAGGTCGCGCACCGGCTGGGCGAGATCTTCGAGCAGCACGCCGTGACGGAAGTGGTTCATGTGGACGTTGATCCACATTCTCCACTCGGTGGCGTCCATCGCGAACGTCGCCCGTTCGCGTTGTTCGGGGGTGAGTGCCTGCAGCAAGGCACTGGCGGCGTCGGCGATCGCACCGGTCTCCACGCCCTGGCCACCGAGGCGTGGCAGTCCCGTGCGCACGGTGCCGTCGGTCGTCACGCCGACGAACGGATGCTCCAGGTGGGCGGCGCGCTCGTCGACGATGGCCAGAATCGGCGCTGGTGCGTGCTCGATCCGTTGGCGGGCCGACATCGACGCCAGGTGGCGGATGCCGAAGCGTCGCCAGCCGTCGACCTCTCGCTCCTCGAGCGTCCCGATGGGCGTGCTCTCGGTGATGGCCAGCTGGGCGTGGTCGGGAACCTCGGGCCGGATGGCCGCGAGCCGTTGGAGCACCTCGTCGACGAGGGCGACGTTGGTGTAGATGCCCGTCCCCGTGTCGAAGCGCTCGCCACCCCAGGCGTCGCGGAACACGCCACCGGCTTCGTGCACGATCAGGCTCGTTGCCGCGAAGTCCCACACGCCGCCGAGCACGATGACCGAGACGTCGAGCCGGCCCTCGGCGACCATCACGGCATCGAGCGCGAAGCATTGGCTGCGCGGGGTCGTGGTGATGGTGAAGTGGTTCGACACCTCGTTGCGCCACCCGAGCAGCAGCCCGATCCACGGGATGACGATCACCGATGCATCCGTCAGGGACGTGGCGGACCCGACGTGCAACGGCGCGGCCGCGTCCGGGTCGAACGAACCGTCGTCGCCGTAGGGCGCCGACCATGCACCCCCGCCGCGCACCGCCCACCAGCGCCGCCCCCACAGCGGTGCCGACACCATGGCGAGCACGACCTCGCCGTAGGCCTCGAGGGCGATGATCGTTCCCCAGCCGGGCCGCCCGTCGTTGTAGTTGTGCGTGCCGTCGATGCCGTCGACGATCCAACGCCGCTCGGGCGTGCCGGGTTGGGCGCCGACCTCCTCGCCGAGGACGCTGTCGCCGCGCTCGGCCCGCACGAGATCGAGCATCGCCTGCTCGACGGCCCGGTCGACCTCGGTCACGGGTGTGCCGTCGACCTTCGTCGTCTTGCGCAACTCCTCCGACCGGAAGTGCAACCGCGACACGGCGTCGGCGCCATCGGCCATCCGATGGAGAAACGGCAGATCGTCGGGCTTCGCGGCAACGTTCACCCGCCCACTCTTGCCCGATCCGGCCATCGACTGAGAACTGCCTGAGAATCGGCAGCCATCCGGGGTCTCGCCGATGCGGAGTGCCATACCCTCCCGAGGCGATGCGCACGAGTGGATCGGTCTGATCTTCGTGATCCTCATCCCTGTGCATCCCTGTGCATCCCTGTGCATCCCGTGCATCACTCGGCCGACTGGGGCTTGCCGATCTCTCGGATGGGTACGGTGCCCCCATGACGGTGACCCAGAACGAGCGTCGAGCGATGTGCGACCTGCTGGACGAGCTCGGCCCAGATCAGCCCACACTGTGTGGTGAGTGGAGCACCCGCGACCTGCTCGCGCACTTGCTCGTGCGCGAGCGGCGGCCGGATGCCTCGCTCGGCATCCTTGTCCCGGCGATGGCGAAGCGCACCGAGCGGGTGATGGCGGAGGTCGCCTCCCAGCCGTTTCCGAAGATGGTGGACACGTTCCGCAGCGGGCCGCCGGTGTGGGCCGTGCCGTGGGCGATACCGGTCGTCGGCGACCGGATGAACCTGTTCGAGTTCTTCGTGCACCATGAGGACATCCGTCGGGCCCAGCCCCATTGGGAGCCGCGCCCGGAGGACGCCACTCGAGACGACGCGCTGTGGAACGGTCTGAAGCTGATGGGCCGGGCGTTGTTCCGCAAGTCATCGGTCGGGGTCACTCTGCGAACCGCGGGCCGGGATGACGTCGTCGTCCGCAAGGGCGCGAACGCGGTGTTGGTGGTCGGCCTGCCGTCGGAGATCACGCTCGTCGGTTACGGTCGCCCGACTGCGCTGACCCGCGTGGTGCTGCAGGGCGAACCGGACGACGTGGCCGCGTTCGAGGCTTCGCCCCGGGGGATCTGAACCTCCGCGACGGCGAGGGTCGATCGAGTTCGCACTTCGACGAAAGGAGCCGGTGATGCCGAGCGAGCAAAGGTCACCCATCAACGCGTCGGTCGCCGAGGACTACGTGCGGGACGGCGTGGTCTGCGTGCGGTCGGTCGTCGACAGCGACACAGCAGCGGCGCTCCTCGACATAGCGGTCAGTGCTATGGAACGGGCACGCGGAAGCTACGACTCGTTGAGGAGAACGGGCGATCTGGGCGGGCGGACGAGTGAGCGAGCGCGCCCACGCGTCAACCCGGGGCACGACAGCCGTCGGGGGCGTCGTCGGGGCCGCCGCTGCCGGGGCCGACGATGGCGCACAAGCGCTGCGGCCAGTCGTCCAGCTCGACGGTGATGACGCGACCCAGGGTCAACGCGCTCACGGCGGGCCGGTCGCGGTGGGCCACGGGGTGGTCCACGCGTTCCCGGCCGGCGCGCACGGGCGAGCCGAGCTCCTCGCCCCGCGCATCCCACAGCCGCACCGTGCCGTCCTCGCCGGTCGACAGCCAGGCCGCAGCAGCGCCGCCGGCCAGGAGCCCGGTCACCCGGTCCGTGTGGCCCACGAGCCGCAGTGGCGCCTTGTCGTCGACCGCGTCGTGGACGAGGACGACGCGGTCGTCGCCGCCGGACGCCAGGAGACCGCCGTCGGCCGAGAACGCCAGGGCCTCGACGTCGCGGGTGTGCCCTCGCCGCAGCCGCGACGCGCCGGTGGCCAGGTCGACGATGCGAACGTCGACCCCCTCGCCGACCGCGAGCCGCGACCCGGTCGGATCGAGCGCCACCGCGGTCACGGGCCCCGGCTGGGAAGCCACGGTCGCCACCGGCCGCAAGGCGTCGTCGAGCACGGCCACTTCGCCGTCGGCGGTCCCGACCGCGACGCGGCGGCCCGACACCGCCAGCGCCGTCACCTCCCCCGGCGCCCGGTAGCGAGCCAGCTCGGCCCCGGATGCCTGGGCGACGGCGACGACGTCGACCCCGGCCGCCAGCACCACGGCGTCCGCCAGACCGGCGGCGAACCGGGGCCCGGCCAGCGCCAGGGCAACGGACCGGCCGGCGGGTGTCGTCATCGACGCGACGCCGATCGTCACCGTGCCGGCATCGGTCGCGGCCAGCAGGC
>JAYUAM010000432.1:0-1734 GCA_043741295.1 Acidimicrobiia bacterium | reverse complement strand
GCTGGGCCGGGATCAGCTCGTGGTGTCCGACCGGGATCGTGCGACCGTTCACGTCGACTTCTCGTTGGAACGTGCCGGGGGTGCCGGTGAGCAACGAGTCGAAGACCTTCTCGATGCCCGAACCTTCGGCCCCGATGCCGTCGATGTCGGTGTGGCCCACCGTCGACAATGCGAGATCGCCAGGGTTGAACCGCTTCGGCTCGGCGTAAGCGAAGATGCCGGGGAGCTTGAGCGCGAGGACACGATCGGCGGTGGCGTCGTCCACCTGGCGGGCGACGTAGGCGAAGTCCTTCTTCGGGATGTTGAGTCGCTGACGAAGGTCGGCCTTGGTGAACGGAGAAAGGTTGAGGGCCGCCGCCAACTGTTCCAGGTTGCCTTCGGGATCAGCCACGTTCGGTGCGAGCACCAGACGGGGGTCGGCCCAGATCGTCTTCTGCGGCGCCGAGATGGCCAGCTCGAGTCGGTTCCGGTCGTAGATCGTGCCCCGGCTCGCGGTGAGCGTCACGGTGCTGAGACGCTTGGACTCGCCGTAGGCCGCGTAGGTCGAACGGTTCACGGTCTGGAGCATGGCCACGCGCAGCACCATCAGCACGAGCACGAGCGCGCAGGCCGAGAAGACGACGATGAGCCGACGTTGCGGACGGCCGGTCCGCCATCGGCGCGCCGGGCGCCGCGCGGTGCGCTGGCGGGCGTCGAGCGTTCGCTGACGCGCAGCCTGCGTGCGGGCCGCGGTCCGGTCGGGAGGTATGGGCCGTGTCGGACGCGGCGCTTCGGGCCGACGGCCGGGGCCGGTGCGTGCGGCACCGGAACGCCCAGGGCGGCGGGCGGGGGCGGGGGGCGCGGGACGTCGGTCCTGGTGCGATCGGCTCGGGCGACCGGTGCGTTGTCCGGCGCGCTCGGCGTTCCGATCGCCCGCGGCACCGCGGCGGCGAGCGCCGGTCGCCGGTGCCCGCCCATTCGGGCGGGGGCGCGACGGCGTGGCGGATCCGGCGCGGAGGGCCGCTTCGATCCGTGCGGCGCGGGCGGCATCCGTCGTCCGGCCCCGGTTCGGTCGATCGACGGTGCGACTCATCGGCCCGCACCGACTCCGGAGCCGCGGACACCGCCGGCCGCCCCTGGCACGAGCGAGCCGTCCGGCCCTGCCGCACCGGTCGTCAGGACGGCCGTCACGTCGGCGGCGGTCGGCGCGACGTAGCCCACGACCTTGGTCGCCGGGCGCAGGCCGTCGTGCTCGGCGGCACCGATGATCGAGCGTGGCGATTGCAGCTCGGCCACCTGTAGACGCAGCCCGCTGTAGCGCGACTGTTCCTTGCGGATCTCAGTCTGCAGCTCGTCGAGGCGCATCTGTTCAGCGGCGATCTTCGCCTGGAAGAACGTGAGACCGAGCATCACCGCGAACGTGGCGGCGCAGCACAGCGCCGCCAGCGTGCCGGCCCGGCGTCGGCGGGCACGCGGCTCGACGACACGGAGCGGCGGACGCACCGGGGCGACCGGCTTGCGCGCCGGGTTGCGGCGCGGCACCGGCCGGCTCACGATCGCCAACGCCGCCGAACCGATCGACGCCGCGGTCGTCCGGGTCGTCGTCGGGCGCGCCGGACCAGGAGCGCGGCTCGCTGGGCGCGCCGAACCGGGAGCGCGGCTCGCCGGGCGCGCCGAACCAGCCGGGCGTCGGGCGGGCGTCGACATCGATCAGGCCGTCAGCTTCTCGACGGCGCGCAGGCGGGCGGACTCGGC
>JAYUAM010000431.1:0-4328 GCA_043741295.1 Acidimicrobiia bacterium | reverse complement strand
TTGCTACGGTCGCCCGGTGACGATCGGTTACGAGTGGCGCGGCGAGTTCAGCAACGTCGAGGTGAACGCACTCCACGCTGAGGCCTTCCGTACCCGGTCGTTGGACGAGGGCGAGTGGAACTGGCGCCGGCTCGTCGCTCATCGCAGCCTCGGCTGGGTCGTCGCTCGCGACGCCGGCACGTTCGTCGGGTTCGTCAACGTGGTCGGTGACGGGCTCGTGCACGCGTGGATCCAGGACCTCATGGTCGCGGCCGATCAGGCGATGTCGCCGCCGATTGATTCCGGCGCCGTGTCGGTCGAACCACCGGCGTCGTCGGCCGCGCCGGTCTTCAATGCCGCCTGCAGTCGGGCGAGGCCGTCGAGCGGCAGTGTCGTGTGCACGAGCTCGGCGCCGGCGAAGCGCTTCACCTCCGCTTCGAGGATGGGAAGGTCGACGTGGTCGGCGAGGACGACGACGGTGGCCGTGCCCGGCCGTACCGCATCCTTGAACCAGTCGACCCACGCGTCGGGGATGCCGAGGTCGACGACCTTCGCCGTGATCGCGCCGGCGCCGGCGCCAAGGCCGAGCCCGGCCAGCCAGCCGACCGGGCCGCCGAGCAGCAGCCCGACGAAGCCGGCGAGCATCGCGCCCGACGCCGCCGAGCGACCCGGTTGCGGGTCGATCGTCTCGCGCACGTGCACGCGCCCGTCGTCGTCCTTCACGACCACGACGGCGTCCTTCATGCCGAGATGCCCGGCCGCCGACGTGCGGGTCATGGCGAGCAGGAACTCCTGGGCGCGCGTGACCCCGTCGAAGGAGATGCCGAAGAGCACCTCAGTGCCGTGATCGTTGCTCGACTGATGGGAGGTCACCGCTACGTCGTACCACGGTTCGGGGCCGGGCTGCGTATCGCCGGCGAGGGACATCTCCCCAGGTAGACGGCCTCGCGTTCGCGCCGTTACTCACCCGAACAGGTGATAGACGTGGCGGTGTGACCCGACTCTGATAGGACGCAACGCGAGCCCGACACGGCGCTCGCTGGGGGAAACGAGGTTCAGCACATGTCCTATGACCCGCGCTCTGTCACCGGGATTCCGACGGAACAGGTCGGCTCACTTCCAAGGCCGGCCACGCTGCAGAAGGCGTACGCCGCCTACGACGCCGGCGAGATCAAGCTGGGAGACCTCGAGGCCGAGCAGGAGGCGGCGGTCAAGGATTCGATCACCCACCTCGAGGCCACCGGCTCACCGATCATCTCCGACGGTGAGCAGCGGTGGTCGAGCTTCGCGACGTACCCGATCGCGGACACGCTCGCCGGCACGGGCCTCGCCGACAACCTCGGCGGCGGCGGCCAGTTCTTCGCCATCTTCGCCGACGGCCACAACCGCCAGCTCCCCCGCCTGACCGGTGGGCCGTTCCGGTACAAGACGTTTGCGTCCGACACGCTCAAGAAGTCGATCGTCCTCACGAAGGTCCCGATGAAGCAGGCGGTGATCGCGCCGTCGATGCTCGCGCTGCTCTATCCGCTGACCGACAAGGTGCCCGGCTACACACGCGAGCAGTTCGAGGAGGATCTCTGCAACGAGACCGAGAAGGACATCCGCCAGGCGTTCGCCGCCGGCGCCGCTCGCGTCTCGGTCGACTTCACCGAAGGACGACTCTCGACCCGCGCCGACCCGCGCAACCCATGGACCGGCGCCGGCATGCTCCCCCACTTCATCGAGCTGAACAACCGCGTCATCGACCGCTTCAGCGCCGACGAGCGCCGCAACATCGGCATCCACACCTGCCCCGGTGGCGACCGTGACTCGGTGCACAGCGCCGACGTGCCCTACAACGATCTGCTCCCGAGCATGTTCCGGATCAACGCCGGTTACTTCCTGATCCAGCTGGCGAGCGAGCGCGACAAGGACCCGGTCTACGAGTCGATCGGGAAGAACAGCCGCGACGACGCCAACGGTGTCCCGCAGATGTGCTACGTCGGCGTCACCGTGCCGCAGAGCCCACGTGTCGAGTCAGCGCAGGAGATCTGCGACCAGCTCGTACGGGCGGCGAACTTCATCCCGAAGGAACGGCTCGGCTCCACCGACGACTGCGGGTTCTCGCCGTTCAGCATCGACGAGAAGCCGAACCACGGCTCGCCCGATTACGCCCGCGAGGTGGCCTTCAAGAAGATCGCCAGCCGCGTGCAGGGCACGAGGATGGCCGCCGACAAGCTTGGTCTCTGACCCCACGCTCGGCCGGGACCGAAGCTCCCGGTCGAGCGCGTCGTCCTAGCTCGGCGCGCCGTCCAACAGCTCGTCGAGGAAGCGGTTGCGGAACCGGCGGCGCGGATCCCACTCGGCGGCGAGGGCCGCGAACTCCGGTAGTCGCTCGTAGCGCTCACGGATCGTCGCCGTAGTCAGCGTCGTGAGCTTGCCCCAGTGCGGTCTCGGTGCGAACGGTTCGAGCGCGGCCTCGACCTGCGCGAGCACCGGCCGCACCGCGCCCCACGACGAAACCCACGTGAAGTGGAACGCCACCGAGGCGCGCCGGTAGCACGGGCTGAGCCACAGCTCGTCCGCGGCCACGGCCCGCACCTCAGAGACCTGCAGCACCGGATTCAACGCCGGGCCGAGCGAGGCGAGCGCTTCGATCGCTGCGCCGCCGTCCTCGGCCGCCACGAACAGCTCCGACTGGAGCTCGTCGCCGTTGTTCGGCATCGCGTCCGGGCGGAAGTGCGGCAACCGCTCGTGCCACGGTCCGACGCGACCGAACTGCTCGGTGCACGCCGAGGTATCGAGCGCTTCGATCGGGTGGAACGCCCGCGTCGCCGGCACGGCACCGAAGAACGAATCATCGTCGCCGATCAGCGCCTGAAGGTCGGCGGCGTCGGGCTCGACGCGTCGCTTGCACCACGCCTGCCCGATGGTGTCGCCCTGCCACCGGGTGAACAGGCTCGTGCTGTACCCGGTGGCCATGATCGCCCCGAGCTGCTCGACCGCCGTGACCACCGGCAGGTTCTCGTACACCCGCTGCTCGACGGCGAACGTCGGCTCGATACGCAGGGTCAGGCTGGTGACGATGCCGAACGCCCCGAGCCCGACCACGAGCGCAGCGAACAGGTCCGGGTCGACATCGCGCACCAGTTCGACCCGGTCCGTGCCGGTGGTCACGAGATCCATTCCCACTACCGCGGTCGCCAGGTTGCCGTTCGCCGCGCCGGAGCCGTGCGTCGCCGTCGCCACCGCACCGGCCACCGTGATGTGCGGGAGCGAGGCGAGGTTGGCCAGCGCCCAACCCCGCTCGTGCAGGTAGCGCGCCAGCTGCCCGTAACGGATGCCGCCCTCCACCGTCACCGTACGGGCATCCGGGTCGATCGCCAGCGCCCGATCCATGTGCTGGAGGGACACGACGTCGCCGTCGGTGTCGGCGATGTCGTTGAACGAGTGCCGCGAGCCGACGACGCGGACACGGTCGGCACGCCCGACGACCGCCATCACCTCGCCCACCGCGGTCGGCGAGTGCCACCGGGCCGCACCGAAGGTGACGTTGCCCGCCCAGTTGCGCTCGCTCACGAGGGCCCGTTCCATCGCCGGAGTGTACGGGAACCGCCCGGGCCGACGAGCGTTCAGCCCGAGCGGTTCCAGAGCACCGACAGGGCCATCGCGGCGACCGCCAGCAGTGCGCCGGCGGCGGCGAAGGCCGCACTGACCTCGCGGTCCTTCTTCTGGACGACGACCTGGCGCGGCAGTCTCGCGAACACGTCACGCAGCTGGTTGGCGTCGGCCGCACGGTGGAAGGTGCCACCGGTCATCTCGGCCACCTTCATCAGCGTCGGCTCATCGACGACGAGGAAGTTGCGCCGCCCACCACCGAATCCTCCGCCGGGTGGAAGCCCTCCGGGCGGCGGTCCCCCGCCGCCGAACGCGTCGCCACCGATGCCGTCGCCACCGAGCTGCTCACGACTGCACACCACCGCGGCCGGGGTGGTCGTACCGAAGCCGATCGTGAAGACCCGGACGCGCCGTTCCACCGCCTGCTGGGCCGCCACCAGGGGCCCGACGCCGCGCGTGTTCGCCCCGTCGGTGAGGAGCACGACGATGTCGGGCTCGTAGCTGCCACCGGGGTCGGCGGCCGCGGGGCCAACGGCGGAATCAGGCCCCGCTCCGGCTTCGACCGCCGTCGACGGTTTCACGTCCGAGTTCACCTCGGCGATGGCGTCGATCGCCTTCAACGTCGCCGCGCCGATGGCCGTACCCCGCGAGGTGGTGAGCCCGTCGATCGCCGCGGTGAGCGCCTTCTTGTCGGTGGTCGGCGGCACGATCAGCTCGGCGAAGCCCGAGAAGGCGACGATGCCGATCCTCGT
>JAYUAM010000430.1:0-1738 GCA_043741295.1 Acidimicrobiia bacterium | reverse complement strand
GGGCTCTGTGCACGCTCTCGATGGTGCTCCCGCCGGTGGTCGGTGGTGTCGCCCTGTTCTTCGCCCTCGGCCGGCGCGGGCTCGTCGGCATCTGGCTCGACCGTTGGTTCGGGTTCCGCCTCCCCTTCACGACGGCGGCGGTCGTGGTAGCCCAGACGTTCGTGGCGATGCCGTTCCTCGTCGTCACCGTCGAAGCGGCGCTGCGCCAGATGGACCGACGGATCGAGGGCGCGGCACGTACCCTCGGCGCCGGCCCGTGGCACACGTTCCGCCGCGTGACGCTGCCCACCATCCGACCGGCGCTCGTGGCGGGAGCCGTGCTCGCGTGGGCACGGGCGCTCGGCGAGTTCGGCGCGACGATCACCTTTGCCGGCAACTTCCCCGGTACGACCCAGACGATGCCGCTCGCCGTCTACCTCGCGTTGGAGAGCGATCCGGCACGGGCCGTGGTGCTGTCGCTCGTGCTCGTTGCCGTGTCGTTCGTCGTGCTCGTGTCGCTGCGCGACCGCTGGCTCGGCAGCGTCGGCGGGCCTGCGGCCGACCGGCCCTCGACCACGCTGCTCCCGTGAGCCCTGAGCGTGACCCGGCGGCCATGAGCCATCGCCGATGAGCCTGCACGCCGATCTACGGCTGCGCCGCGGAGCGTTCGTGCTCGACGCGGCGATCGATCTCGCCGACGGCGAGGTGGTAGCGCTCCTCGGCCCGAACGGGGCCGGCAAGAGCACGGTGCTCTCGCTGCTCGCCGGGCTCGCCGCGCTGGACGACGGGCGCATCGACGTCGACGGCGTCGTGCTCGACGATCCGACGGCGTCGGTGTTCGTACCGCCCGAACAGCGACCGATCGGGATGGTGTTCCAGGACTACCTGCTCTTCCCCCACCTCGACGCCGCCGAGAACGTGGCGTTCGGCCTGCGCGCCCGCGGCGTGGGGCGGGCCGAGGCTCGTCGCCAGGCGGCGGCGTGGCTCGCCCGCGTGGGCCTGGCCGAGCACGTGGCTGCCCGCCCGCTGCGGTTGTCGGGCGGCCAGCAGCAGCGCGTCGCGCTGGCCCGCGCGCTGGCGACGACGCCGAGGGTGCTCCTGCTCGACGAGCCGCTGGCCGCACTCGACGCGGCGACGCGCCGCGACATCCGTCACGAGCTGCGCGGCCAACTCGACGCGCTCGAGGGCAGCGCGCTCCTCGTCACGCACGACCCCGTCGACGCCTACGCGCTGGCGGACCGCGTGCTCGTGCTCGCTGATGGTCAGGTGCTCCAGGGTGGCGGCCTGCGTGACGTTGCCGCCCATCCGCGCTCGCGCTACGTCGCCGATCTGGTGGGAACGAACCTCGTGCGTGGTGTGCTGCACGCGGGTGTGGTGCGGACGACCGACGGGTTCGAGCTGGCGGTCGCCGACACCGGCGACGGCGACCGCTTCGTCACGATCCCGCCGTCGGCCGTGGCGATCTACCGCACCCGCCCCGACGGCAGCCCCCGCAACGTGTGGCCCGCCACCGTGGTCGATCTCGACGAGCGCGCCGACCGCGTCCGGGTCTCGCTCGACGGACCGCTACCGGTGATCGCCGAGGTCACCCACGGTTCGCTGCTGTCTCTCGAGCTCCGCCCCGGCGCCGAGGTTTGGGCCTCCGTGAAGGCGACCGAGATCACGACCTATCCGGCCTGATCGCCGGCCCCGGCCCCCGGCCCCCGGCCTCGATGCCGGGCGCCGACGCGAACCTTGACGGGATTCGTGCGCCCACTGA
>JAYUAM010000429.1:0-4336 GCA_043741295.1 Acidimicrobiia bacterium | reverse complement strand
TCGACGAGGTCGAGCAGCAGTGCACGCGGCACCGGCCGGGACGGGTCGTAGTTGCGCGTCATCCGGCGGCGCCGGACGACGTCGACGAACTCGGTCAGTGCTTGCCCAGCTTGAGCAGGTCTTCCGTCATAGCCCAACCGCAGGCGATGAGGCAGTCGCCCTTGTTCACCTTGATGCCCTTGAACATCGCGGCGACATCGGGCTCGATCGTCTCGGGCTTCAACGACTCGTGGTCCAGGTGGGACACGATCGAGCCGGCGCCCTTCACGCGGAAGGTCTGCTCGTCGTAGCCGGCGTCGACACCGAACCGCTTCGCCAGCCGGCGTCCCCAGGCCCGCTCCTCGCCAACGGCCTTGTGGTCCGGCCGCGGCACGATGTCGGCCAGCGCCCGGAACGCCTCGAAGCCCGACGGCGAGACCAGGCGCGTACCGACGAGAACGTCCTCGTCCGGGAACGCCATGAGCGCCCGGTGGTACGCCTCGGTCATCAGACCGCGCAGCACGGTGTCGCGCTTGGACGAGTGCTTCACGCTGAGCAGCCCGACCAGAACGCACGGTGTGCCGCCGATGCGCTCGAGCGTGGAGAACGTGAAGCCGTGCAGCTTGCCTTCGATGCGCGCCGTGGTGACGAGCACCCAGTCTTCCTTCGCCTTCGACAACAGGCCCACGCCGAAATCGACGGGTGTACCCGCGCCGAGGTCGGCCAGTTCGGCCAGGTCGGCGTCGGTCAGTGCCGTGCAATCTTTGGTGTCGACCTCGATCGCCATCGTCCTGATCGCTCCCCAGGGTTTCGAAAGGGCGGTTCCGGCCCGTTCCGAGCCGTCCCCACCCGTTTTGACCTTCCCATTCTGCCACCCGCGACCCGCATCCCGGAAACCGGGCGGGGTCGGGATGCCGGCAAATCACGCCACCGGGTCAGGTGGGTGAGGTCGAGCGGAGCGAGCGCCGAGCAGGGGCCGGCGGCGCGAGCACCAGAATTACAGCAGCACCGAGTCGTGGCCGAAGGCGACCCGCAGCTCAGCGATGACATGGGTCACGTCGACGCAGAACTGGTCGGACAGTCGAAGGACCTTGCCCTCGCCCAGGTGCAGGTACACCGGCGACTCACCCGGATGCTCGCTCAGCAGGCGCTTGAGGGTCTCGATCCGTTGCTCGGACAGGCTTGTGGCTGGCAGGCGCAGGCGGAGCGGCGGCGACTGCTCCAGCTCGCTCGGATCGAACACGGTGAGGTCGGAGCACAGCAGCTTGGCGGTCTCGTCCCGGCTGTCGACCCGGCCGCGCACGAGCACGATGGCGTCGTCGACGAGCTTGTGACCGTGCTCCATCATCGACTTCGGGAACACGGTGACCTCGATCGACGATTCGAGGTCTTCGAGGGTGAACACCGCCATCGGGTCGCCCTTCCGGGTGAACTTGCGCGAAAGGCCGGTGATCACCCCGCCGACGGTGACGACCGTGCCGTCGGGCTTGTCGTCGAGGTCGACGATCGGGCAGTCGGCCCGGCGGCGGATCGCCCACTCGACGCCCATCAAGGGGTGGTCGGAGACGTAGAGCCCGAGCATCTCCTTCTCGAACCGGAGCCGGGCCGACTTGTCGAACTCGATCTCGGGGATCGAGATGCGCTCGTCGAAGCCACCGAGCCCGAGAGCGCCGGCGGCCGCGTCACCTGAGCCGACCGGCGCGTCGGCCCAATCGCCGAAGAGGCTCATGACCCCGCGGTCGCGCTCGCGGCGCCGGGCGACTGTGGTGTCGATGATCTGCTCGAACACGGCGAGCAACCCGCGGCGCGGGTGGCCGAGCCGGTCGAAGGCGCCCGCCTTGATGAGCGACTCCACCGTGCGCTTGTTGAGCACGGGCTCGGGCACGCGCTCGGCGAAGTCGTGGAAGTTCACGTACGGCCCGTTCGTCTCACGGTCGGCGAGCAACTGCTCGACGAGCCCCTCGCCCACATTGCGCACGGCCGACAGACCGAACGTGATGCAACCCGGGCTCCCCATCGGCAGCTGGACCCCGACCGGCACCTCGTCGGCCGAGAGCGCGGCGAAGTTCATGTCCGACAGGTTCACGTCGGGGTTCAGCACCGTGATCGCCAGACCGCGGCAGTCGGCGAGGTACACCGCCGCCTTGTCGAGGTTGCTCTTCACGCTCGTGAGCAGGCAAGCGTTGTACTCGACCGGGTAGTGCGCCTTCAGATACGCCGTCTGGTAGGTGATAAGCCCGTAGCCGAACGTGTGGCTCTTGTTGAACGCGTAGTCGGCGAACTTCTCGATGACGTCGAAGAGCTCCTTGCCCAGCGCCTTGCCGTAGCCGGTGGTTTCGCAACCTTCCTCGAACTTGTCGCGCTCCTTGGCCATCAGCTCGCGGATCTTCTTGCCGCACGCCTTGCGCAGGTTGTCGGCCTCGGCGAGCGAGTAGCCGGCGAAGCGCTGGCTGACGCGCATCACCGACTCCTGGTAGATCATCAGGCCGTAGGTGTCGGCGAGCACCTCCTTGGCGTCCTCGTGGAAGTACTCGACCGGCTTGCGGCCGTTCTTGCGGTCGGCGTAGTCGTAGTGCATGTTCACGCTCATCGGCCCGGGCCGGTAGAGCGCGAGCACGGCGGACACGTCCTCGAAGCTGTTCGGGGCCAACGAGCGCAGGAGCGCGCGCATCGGTGGCGATTCGAGCTGGAACACGCCGATCGTGTCGCCCCGCGTGAGCAGCTCGAAGACCTTCATGTCGTCGAGGCTCACCGCGTCGATGTCGAACGTCGGGTCGTGGCGCCGACGGATGAGCTCGACGGCATCGGTGATCACGTCGAGGTTGCGCAGCCCGAGGAAGTCCATCTTCAACAGGCCGAGCTCTTCCACGCCGTGCATCTCGTACTGCGTGACGACCGGGGCGTCCTCGGGCTTGCCACCGGCTTCCGGCTTGCGCTGGATGGGCAGGTAGTCGGTGAGCGGCCCGCGCGTGATCACCACGGCGGCGGCGTGTATGCCGTCGGAGCGCTTCAGCCCTTCGAGGCCCTTGGCGACGTCGATCACCTTGTGGGCATCGGGGTCGACGACGTACATCTCGCGCAGCTCGGCCGCCGACTTGTAGCCGTCGGCGTACTTCGGGTGCTCCTCCAGACACGCATAGAGCGGCGTGTCGCGGCCCATCACCAGCGGCGGCATCGCCTTGGCGATCTTGTCGCCGACGGCGTACGGGTAGCCGAGCACGCGCGCGGCGTCGCGCACGGCGTTGCGGGCCTTGATCGTGGCGAAGGTGATGATCTGGGCGACGTGGTCGCGGCCGTAGCGCTCGGCGGCGTAGCGGATCATCTCGTCCCGGTACCGCGAGTCGAAGTCCATGTCGATGTCGGGCATCGAGACGCGGCTCGGGTTCAGGAAGCGCTCGAAGAGGAGGTCGTACTTGATCGGGTCGAGCTCGGTGATGCGCAGGCAGTAGGCCACCGCGCAACCGGCCGCCGAGCCACGGCCCGGGCCGACGCGGATGCCCTGGTCCTTGGCGTGCTTGATGAGATCCCACACGATGAGGAAGTACGAGCTGAACCCCATGGTGGCGATGACGTTCAGCTCGTAGGCCACCCGGTCGCGGGCGTCCGGCGGCAGGATCTCGCCCCAGCGCTCCTTCGCACCCAGCCACGCCAGGTGTTCGAGGTAGGCGGTGTCGTCGGCGAAGCCGTCGGGTATCGGGAACTGCGGCAGCTGGGCGTTGCCGAACTCGATCTCCACCCCGGCCCGCTCGGCGACCCACAGCGTGTTGTCGCAGGCCTCGGGCACCTCGCGGAACAGGTGGCGCATCTCGTGCGCCGGCTTCAGATAGTGCTCGGTGCCCTCGAACTTGAAGCGCTTCGGGTCGCTCATCAACGCGCCGGTCTGCACGCAGAGCAGCGCGCCGTGGCTCTCGTGGTCCTCGCGGTGGGTGTAGTGGCTGTCGTTGGTGGCGATGAGCGGCGCGCCGATGGTGCGGGCGATCTCGAGCAGCTTCGGGTTCGTCTCGCGCTGGGCGGCGAGGCCGTGGTCCTGCAGCTCGACGAAGAGGTTGTCCTTGCCGAAGATGTCCTGCAGGCGCGCCGCCGCGGTGAGGGCGCCGCGCTCGTCGCCGTTCATCAGCGCCTGCAGCACGTGGCCGCCGAGGCAGCCGGTGGTGGCGATGAGACCGTCGTGGTAGCGGGCGAGTAGCTCCCAGTCCATCTTCGGCTTGTAGTAGTAGCCCTCGAGGAAGGCGAGGCTCGCCAGCTGGATGAGGTTGCGGTAGCCCTGGTCGTTCTCGGCCAGCAACGTGAGGTGGTAGTAGAGCTTCTTGCCGCCTTCCGCGTCACCGCCCGAGTCGTCGAGGCGACCGCGGCGGCT
>JAYUAM010000428.1:0-1741 GCA_043741295.1 Acidimicrobiia bacterium | reverse complement strand
GGCGTGATGTCGCCGTGTACGCCGGGCTCGGCGCGTGGGTCGACACGTACGACTACGTGCCGACGTACGGCGGCAACGCCCTCACGGTCACGCCGGGCACGGTCGATTTCCTCGCCACCAAGGGCGTGCGCACGATCTATCTGCAGGCGGCCCGCAACGACTCCAAAACACCGGGTGGGCTCATCGCCGCCGACCTGCTCACGAAGTTCCTGCAACGTGCCCACGCCAAGGGCATGGCCGTCGTCGGGTGGTCGACCCCGCGGTTCAGCGATGTGCAGTTCGACCTCGACCGCCTCGTGAAGATCGCCGAGTTCCAGAACAAGGGCCAACGCTTCGACGGCATCGCCGTCGACATCGAGGACAACGAGACGAACCCCGACCCGACGACGCGCTCGCAGAACCTGCTCGACCTCTCGACCCGCCTGCGCCAGGCCGTCGGGCCCGATGTGGCGTTAGGCGCCATCGTGATGCCGGCTGTGCAACTCGACGTCGTCAACCCGTCGTTCTGGCCGGCGTTCCCGTGGCGGACGCTGCGTGACGCCTACGACGTGTGGATGCCGATGACGTACTGGACGACACGCGACGCCGACACCGAGTGGCGAGACGCCGAGCGCTACACGAGCGAGAGCGTACGCCTGATGCGCGAGCACCT
Organism: Acidimicrobiia bacterium; assembly: GCA_043741295.1. Taxonomy (GTDB): domain Bacteria; phylum Actinomycetota; class Acidimicrobiia; order Acidimicrobiales; family Ilumatobacteraceae; genus JAYUAM01. The sequence continues at coordinate 1,089 of JAYUAM010000428.1, read as the reverse complement.
CGAGGACCCGAACGCGCGGGTCCACCCGATCGGGGGCATCGCCGACAAGACCACGGCCGACCAGGTGGCCGCCTTCGTGCGCGCCCTCGCGTCGACGGGCTCGATCGGTGGCTCGCTGTACGACGCCGCGACGACGAGCACCGAGCTCTGGCCGTCGCTCGCACCGCTGCCGGCCTCGCTCACCCCGCTACCGACCACCTCGACCACGACCCGCTGAGCCCCGTCGCGCCAGAAGGCGGTCGGTCGTCGTCCGCGGTCGCGCGCTTGGTTCGCCACGGCAGGATCGAGAAGCCGTCAGCGTTCAAGGATGCGAAGGACGTCGTCGGCCGCGAAGATCCGACCGTAGTTCCCCCCGGTGGTCTCGCGGACGAGACCGAGGTGTTCGAGGCGGGCGACCGCGTTGTTGGCCGCCGGGTAGCTGACCCCGTAATGACGCTGCACCCAGCTCGGGGTGATGATCGGTCGAGCGATGAGGCCCTCGGCGACTTCGAGTGCCGTCCCTCGGACGTTGTTTGCGCGACACAGCTCCCTGGCGCGGTCGTGAGCGGCGACGAGCTCGTCGATCTTCCGGGTCGTGTCGTCGGCCTGATCGCGCAGACCGGTGGCGAAGAACGTGACCCATCGGTCCCAGTCGCCCTTCTCGCTGACCCGTTGGAGCTCGTCCTGATAGTCGGTCCGGCGGGCCTCGAACCACGGCGACACGGTGAGCAGCGGTTCCCGGAGGGCGCCGGCCAACATCAGGTGGAGCACGATGGCGAGGCGGCCGATCCGGCCGTTGCCGTCGTTGAACGGGTGCAAGGTCTCGAACTGGTAGTGCGCGAGCGCGGCCGATACTACGGGAGGAAGCGCCGGATGGGCGGCGTTCACCCAGCCGATCCAGGACCGCAGCCCGGCCTCCAGATCGGGCCCGGGCGGCGGCGGCACGAACCGGGCATCGCGCACCCGACCGGCTGCAGCGCCGATCACGACTTGATGACTTCGGATCTTGCCGGCGTCTCGTCCGTCGCTCGCGGTTCCCGACACGAGCAGCTGGTGTAGTTCGAGCAGCAACTGGAGCGTCAGCGGTCGGTCGACCACGGTGACGTAGGC
>JAYUAM010000427.1:0-1741 GCA_043741295.1 Acidimicrobiia bacterium | reverse complement strand
CGAACACGATCGACCCCGCGGTGAGGTGCAGGTCGAGCGGGTCGCGCACCTTGTAGCTGACCGAGTACACGCCCTTGTCGAGCGCCGGGAGGTCGACGGTGAGCTCGCGACCGGCCGACCGGCCACGCTGCAGCGCGACGGCCGACCCGCCCTTGGCCGACAACGTCAGCTCGGCGAGCTTGGGGTCGACGTCTTCGCTGAACCGGATGACGATCGCGGTAGGCGCCTGGCCGACCACCGCACCGTCGGCCGGCGTCGAGCCGACCACGTTCACATGGGCCGACGCCGCCGTGGCGGGGGCGACCACGACCGTGGCGACTGCGAAGGCCGCGACCGTGAACCGCAGAAACCACCTAGGCGACGCGACCCGTCGATACGTCCGTCCACCCTCGCCCGTCGCCGCGCCCACGGGCACCGACCCTACCGAGCCACCGACCGCCGGCAACGGCGAGCGCGTCACCCGCCGGCGGTGGTGGTCGACGTCTGACCGGCCGCCGCGACCGAGGTCGTCGTCGCCGTCGGGGGAACGCCGGGTACGGGCGTCCCATCGTCGTTCACCCGCACGACACCGAGCTTGCAACCAGAGGTGCAGGAGTTGCCTCCTGGACGATCATCCACGACGGAGATCGTCCCGGTGTACTTGCCGTTGAGCACCGGCCCGTCCTTCGACATCACGGTGATCGTGTGCTCGCCACCTACGCCGATTCCGTCTACCGGTACGAAGACCGAGTGCGAGGCGGCATCGCGCGTGACCGTCTCCGGCGTGCAGTGCCCATCGACGCAGATCGTGATGTCGGCGGTCGTACCCCTCGACAGCGAGCCGGCGATGCGGTCGAGCACGAACGTGAGCCCGCTCTTGCACGGCTTGCACGATGTCGAGTTCGGGCTACAGGCGAGCATCACGAGCGACAAGACGAGCACGGACGATCGACGGAGACGGACCATGGTGCGCACCGTATGAGTGCGCTCGTCGCGAGCGGTCAGTCGGGGCGGCAACGGTTCGTCTCGTGTCCAGCGTGCGCAGTGATGACGGCTCAGAGAACCGTGACGCCCTTGACCACGATCGCGCCGATGCGGATGGCGACGACCATGCCTGGGCGGATACCGCCGTTGGAGTTGGCGAGCAGCACGTAGCCCGCTCGGCCCGCTTCGGGCGTGTTCTTCGAGTGGGCGTGACCGGGGATGCCCGGCGCATCGAACACGGTGCCGTCGGCCCGCACGAGGACGGGCGAGGTCGAGTCGTCGTGCATCGCGCTCGCCTTGACCGGGTCGAGCACCTGGTAGCGGATCTGCACCATGCCGTTGCCGGCGGTGACCGCCACTGAGGCAAGCCGCACGCCATAGGTGTCCTCCACGTGGGCGTTGGACGGCATGCCCGCAGCTACCGGCACGGCTTCGACCCGGGCCGACGCGGCGAACGGTCGCCATCCGCGCACGAACAGCACGCCGGCGACGGCGAGCACGCCGACGACCACGATGCTGACGATGCGCACCGCCGGTCGGGACGCACGGGGCGACCGGACCGACTGATCGAGCGAAAGCTCCGTCACGCTCATGAACCTATGACCGCGCTCACGCGACCGTCGTCCCGGTGCCGGTCTGGCCCCAGGAGTCGGTCGCTCGGACGGTGATCGTCGTTCCCGCCGTGACGGCCGTGATCGTCTGCGGGCTGCTACCGGCAACCGTCGTCCACGTGAGGCCGTTGTCGATCGAGAAGTCGATCGACGCAAGCGTGAGCGGC